>NZ_JASCPK010000096.1:0-22949 GCF_029959385.1 Pseudomonas sp. PS01303 | reverse complement strand
GCCGCAGGCTGCGATCTTTTGATCTTGAACGTCAAAAGATCGCAGCCTGCGGCAGCTCCTACATGGAATATCGCGTTACGGCTGATCGTTATAGACGAACTTAGGCATTTCCCAGTGGAAGCGGATCGCCAGCAGGCGCAGCAGGAAGCCGCCGAACAACGTAATCAGGATCGCCTGCTCGCTTGGCAAATTCAGATACAGGCAAAGCATGTAACACCACGCCGCGGCGAACGAGACGCTGGCGTAGAGTTCTCGGCGGAAGATCAGCGGGATGTCGTTGCAGAAGATGTCGCGGAGGATGCCGCCGAAGACGCCGGTGATCACGCCGCTGACCGAGGCCACCAACATGCCGTGGCCCATTTCCAGTGCGGTCATGCAGCCGATCAGGGTGAAGGCCACCAGACCGACGGCGTCGAGCACCAGAAACAGTGAGCGCAGGTGGCGCATCCAGCGGGCGGTGAACACGGTGAACATCGCCGCGACCGAGGTCAGCACCAGGTATTCCGGGTGTTTGACCCACGTCAGCGGGTAATGCCCGAGCAGTACGTCGCGCACCGAACCGCCGCCCAATGCCGTGACGCAGGCGATCAGCACCACGCCAAACCAGTCCATGCCACGACGGCCTGCAGACAGCGCGCCGGTCATGGCTTCAGCGGTGATGGCAATCAGATAGAGCATCAGCAACATGGTGGCGATCCAGTCAGGAAGGCGCGCAGTCTAGCCATTTCGGTGCGGCACCAAAAGAGGGCGCCACAGCAAACACAAAACCCCGTAGGAGCTGCCGCAGGCTGCGATCTTTTGATTTTGCTTTTAAAAAAAGATCAAAAGATCGCAGCCTTCGGCAGCTCCTACAGGGATCGCATCAGAACTTGATGAAGTGCTTGCGGTAGTGCTGCAGCTCGGCGATCGATTCGCGAATATCGTCCAGCGCCAAATGGGTGCTGCCCTTTTTGAAGCTGTCGCGTACGTCCGGTGCCCAGCGTGCCGCCAGTTCCTTGAGCGTCGAGACGTCGAGGTTGCGGTAGTGGAAATAGCTTTCCAGCGCTTTCATGTGCGTATAAAGGAAGCGCCGATCCTGGCAGATGCTGTTGCCGCAGATCGGCGACTTGCCCTTCGGCACCCATTTCTCGAGGAAGGCGATGGTTTCCGCTTCGGCTTCGGCCATGCTGATGCGGCTGTCGCGCACGCGCTGGGTCAGGCCGGAGTTGCCGTGGGTGCGGGTGTTCCATTCGTCCATGCGCGCGAGCACTTCGTCGCTGTGGTGGATGGCGATCACCGGGCCTTCGGCCAAGGTGTTGAGGTCACTGTCGGTGACGATGGTGGCCATTTCGATGATGACGTCGTTGTCCGGGTCAAGGCCGGTCATTTCGAGGTCGATCCAGATCAGATTCTGCGGGTTTTGCATGTTTCGGCTCCTGAGCAATGCTGCGCAGTTTAGCCTAGGCCGGCTGCCGGGCGTGCTAAACTCGCGGCCGTTTTACCTAATCGCTGCATTCTTCAGACGGAACACCAATGGCCAAACGCCAACTCAATCGTCGTCAAAACTGGCGCATCGAAAAGATTCAGGGCGAACGCGCCGCACGCGCCGCCAAACGCGAGTCCTCGGCTGTCGAAGCCCTGGAGGGCGGCGACCTGGGCCCGGAACAGACCGGCTTGGTGATCGCTCACTTCGGCGTGCAAGTCGAAGTCGAGGCCATTGACGGCGAACAGGCCGGCCAGGTTTTTCGCTGCCACTTGCGCGCCAACCTGCCTGCGCTGGTGACCGGCGACACGGTTGTCTGGCGTGCCGGCAATCAGGGCATCGGTGTGATCGTCGCGCAATTGCCGCGTACCACCGAGCTCTGCCGTCCGGACAGCCGAGGCCAGTTGAAGCCGGTCGCGGCCAACGTCGACATGATCGTTATCGTCTTCGCGCCGCTGCCCGAGCCGCATGCCAACCTGATCGACCGCTATCTCGTAGCCGCCGAACACGCCGGCATCCGCCCGTTGCTGTTGCTGAACAAATTCGACCTGATCGACGAGCACAACGCACCGGCGCTCAATGCGCTGCTGGCGGTGTACCGCACGCTGGGTTATCCGGTGCTGGAAGTGTCGGCGCACCACGGTGACGGCATGGAACAGCTGCAAAAGCAGCTCGACGGACGCATCAGCGTGTTCGTCGGTCAGTCCGGTGTCGGCAAGTCGTCGCTGGTCAACAGCTTGCTGCCTGAAGTCGAAACCCGCGTCGGGCCGCTGTCCGAGCTGTCCGGTCAGGGCACGCACACAACGACCACCGCGCGCCTGTTCCACTTCCCCGGTGGCGGTGAGCTGATCGACTCCCCGGGTATCCGTGAATTCGGCCTGGGCCACGTCAGCCGTGCCGATGTTGAAGCCGGTTTCATCGAGTTCGACGACCTGCTCGGCACTTGCCGTTTCCGCGACTGCAAGCACGACCGCGAGCCCGGTTGCGCCTTGCTCAAGGCACTGGAAGACGGCCGCGTTCAGCAACAGCGCATGAACAGCTACCGCTCGATCATCGCCAGCCTGCCCGAAAACGGCTATTAAACAGTCGCACCGGCAGCCCTTTCCCCAAGGGCTGCCGGATGTCGGTTTTCCCCTGACACCCTCCTCCCTTTTTTAAACATCGGTCTTTTCTGTAGGACTTTTGCACGCCTGCTTGCAGGACATTTCTCTTTCTTCGCCCAAGCCTTGTGGGCACGTTTCATGAGCCTACATTGAGTTCCTCGTCGCACGTTCGCGCCCCAGAGGAACCCCCATGCAAACCTACCATTTGTTCATCAGCCACTCGTGGAACTACTCCCACGCCCACGACAATCTGGTGCCTGCTCAGTGCCCACCCCGACTTCACCTACAAGAATTTTTCGGTGCCGCCGCACAACCCGATCATGGGCGCGCAGACCGACAAACAGCTCGAAGAAGCCATCGAAAACAAGATTCGTCCATGCTCGGCGGTGCTGATCATGGCCGGCATGTATTCGACCTACAGCAAGTGGATCAACAAGGAAATCGAGATCGCCAAGCGCATGGGCAAGGTGATCATCGCGGTGAAACCGTTCGGCGCCGAGCGTATTTCCACGGTGGTGCGTAACGCCGCACACGCCGAATGCGCGTGGAACACCAACAGCATCGTCGGCGCGATCCGCCTGCACACGGCGGCCTGATCATGCGCAAGGGACTGTTTATCGGCATCAACGACTACACGCATATTTCGCGCCTGAGCGGTTGCAGCAATGACGCCATGGCCATGGCCTCGGTGCTGAAAACCGACGCCGACGGCGACCCCAACTTCAAGAACGTCGTGCTGACGTCGGCTGAGGATTACCTGGGTCGGGAGATGCTCGAAGACCAGATCCGCGAGCTGTTTTCCGGCGACTGCAATGTCGCCCTGCTGTATTTCGCCGGGCATGGCGGTTTCGATACCGACAATGACGAAGGCATGTTGCTGCCCCAGGATTATCGCAACGCCAAGGACGGCATCCGCATCAGCGACATCCTCAACTGGGCGAGCAAAGCCACACGCATCAAAAACAAAGTGATCATCCTCGATTGCTGCCAAAGCGGCGCCGCCGGTGAAGTGCGCGCCTTGCGCAGCGAAAGCAGTGTGGTCGGCGAAGGCATGACCATTCTCACCGCGTGCAAAAAGGAAGAACCGGCCATGGAAGGCGCGCAACACGGCGTGTTTACCGGTTTGCTGCTTCAGGCCCTGCACGGCGGCGCGGCGAACATTCTCGGCAAGATCACGCCCGGCAGCCTCTATTCCTTTGTCGATAACGCGCTCGACGCTTGGGAACAACGCCCGGTGTTCAAGACCAATGTGTCGCAGTTCATTTCCCTGCGCGAAGTCTCGCCACTGATCCCCAAAGAGATCCTGCGCAAACTGCCCGAATGGTTTGCCGAAGCCGAATCGACCTACCCGCTCGATCCCAGCTACGAACCGACCGAGGCCAGCTTCAATCCGGAACACGGCGAGGTCTTCGCGCAACTGCAGAAGTGCAATCGCCACAGCCTGATCGAACCGGTCGACGCCGAGCACATGTACTACGCCGCCCTCCACTCCACCGGCTGCCGCCTCACCGCGCTCGGCGCCTACTACCGCGAACTCGCAATCAAAGGACACTTCTGATGCCTGTGTTTATCAGCTACCGCCACATGGATCGTATGCAGGCCATGGCGATCAACAGTCGCCTGAAACAGGCGAACATCAAGACTTATCTGGATGTGCTCGATCCGGAATCACAGACCACCGACGACATCACCGGCGTCATCACCCGCAACATCACCGAGTGCACGCACTTGCTGGCGGTGGTCTCGGAGCGGACGGCTTCGTCGTGGTGGGTGCCGTTCGAGATTGGCGAGGCGACTATCAGCAACCGGCGGATCTGCTCGTTCAAGACCGGGCCGGCGGAGCTGCCGCTGTATCTGGATAAATGGCCGAAATTGAGCACGGATAAAGATCTGGATTTCTTTATTGATGCTTATCGTGAGGAAGTGACGAACAAGCGTTCGGTGATGCTGGATTCGATGAGTGAGTCGATGAAGGGGACTTACAAGAGGAATGCCGAGCAGTTTCATGATCAGTTGAAGGGCAGGATTCGGCGGGGGTTTTGATTGTTCGGCTTGGCTTGAGAACCCCTCACCCTAGCCCTCTCCCGGGGGGAGAGGGGACTGACCGAGGTGAATGTTCGAGGTACGCCGACCTGAAATTCCTGAGTCGTACTCAGGTTTTGAACTGCACAAAGATCGGCTCCCTTTCCCCTCTACCCCTTGGGGGAGAGGGCTGGGGTGAGGGGGTGCTCTTGGCGCCACACCAAATCTCAAACCGCCAGCCACAAAAAAGCCGACATCACTGTCGGCTTTTTCGTCTCTTACTGCTTCGGCGCAGGAGCCGGCGCTGGCGCCGCACTCCCCGGTTCCGCCGGTTTCGGCGCGGCGTCATCAAACAAGTTCAGCCGTTCACGCAACTCATGCGGCGGCACCGGTTGCTGATCCGCCGGCAGAGCATTCGGATCAACCGGCGTTGCCGGGGTGGCGCCGTTGTGGCTTTCATCGACTGGTTTCGCTGCGTCCGCACCTTGCGCGCCCTCGATCGCTTCCTGGGCCTTTTTGGTCAGGACGACGATGTCGATGCGGCGGTTGACCGGATTGAACGGGTTTTCCCGGTCGAACAACGCCGACGAGGCATAACCGACGACCCGCGCCACTTGCGCATCCGGATAACTGCCCGCCACCAGTGCACGACGTGCCGCGTTGGCGCGGTTGGCCGACAGCTCCCAGTTACCGAAATCGCCAGTGCCAGTGTACGGCTTGGCGTCGGTGTGGCCGCTGATGCTGATCTTGTTCGGCACCGCTTTGATGGTATCGGCCATCGCCAGCAAGATGTCTTCGAAGTACGGCTTCAGACGTGCGGAACCGGAGTCAAACATCGGCCGGTTTTCAGCGTCCATGATCTGGATGCGCAAACCATTCGGAGTGATCTCGAAGAGGATCTGATCCTTGAATTTCTGCAGTTGCGGGTTCTCGTCGACCTTGTTCTGCAGTTCTTGCAGGAGCAGTTCCAGACGTTCTTTCTCGACCTGCTCGGCCATGCCTTCGACCTGTTCGGTGTCGACGGTGACCTTGTCTGGTTGCGGCTGGGATTTCACCTCAGGGTTGAGGGTGTTTTCCGGTGCCAGGGTCGGCGTGCCGCCCAAGTCGATGATGTACGGCGTGCCGCTTTCGGAGAAGCCGACCGGGTCTTTGAAATAACCGGCGATGGCGATCTTCTGCTCGGGTGTGGCGGTGGACAACAGCCACAGCACGAGGAAGAACGCCATCATCGCCGTCGCAAAGTCGGCGAAGGCGATTTTCCACGCCCCGCCGTGATGCCCACCGGCTATGCGCTTGACGCGCTTGATAATAATCGGCTGATTATTTTCCATGACTTAGCGACCGCGAACCGCTTGTTCCAGCTCGGCGAAGCTTGGACGGTGCGCCGGGTACAGCACTTTGCGGCCGAACTCGACCGCCAGCGACGGCGGCATGCCGGAAGCCGAAGCCACCAGCGAGGCTTTGATGGCTTCGTAAACGTTCAGCTCTTCCTTGGCGTCGTGGGCCAGGGAATGCGCCAATGGGCCGAAGAAACCGTACGCCGCGAGAATACCGAAGAAGGTACCCACCAGTGCCGCACCCACGTGCAGGCCGATGGACTTCTGATCGCCCTCACCCAGCGAGGCCATGGTCACCACGATACCGAGTACCGCCGCAACGATACCGAAACCCGGCATGGCGTCGGCGATGCCGTTCACTGCATGCGATGGGTGTTCGAGGTCTTCTTTAAGGCTGTACAGCTCCATGTCGAACAAGCCTTCCAGCTCGTGCGGGGCCATGTTGCCGGACGACATGATGCGCAGGTAATCGCAGATGAACGCGGTCATGCGCTCGTCTTTGAGCACCGCCGGGTACTTGGCGAAAATCGGGCTCGCGGCGGCGTCTTCGATGTCGCCTTCGATGGCCATCATGCCTTCGCGGCGGCTCTTGTTGAGGATCTCGTAGATCAGACCCAGCACTTCCAGATAGAACGTGTGGGTGAAGCGCGAACTGAACATGCTCAGGGATTTCTTGAGCACGTGCATCGTCATGTAGCCGGGGTTGGCCTGCAGGAACGCACCGAGTGCCGCGCCACCGATAATCAACACCTCGAAAGGCTGGATCAGGGCGGCAATTTTGCCGTGGGAAAGCACGTATCCGCCGAGCACGCTCGCGAATACGACGATGATGCCGATAATTTTAGCCATAGGTAGAAAGTACTTATTTAAGTCGGGTTCAAGGTCATATTCGGAAGTTAAAAAATCTCTTCTTCTACTTATCGGCAAAACTGCGCCAGACTATAGCCAGTTCAGGCGAAAAGCCAATTTAGCCCATGCCGGGCGCGTCTAAAGCAGATGAAGATCCCGTCCAGACATGGCTAATGAAACGAACGTCCCACACGCAAAACCGACCACCCTCGAAGGCTGGGTCAAGCTGCTCGACAGCGTTCGCCTGCCCGTGCCGCAAGAGGCGCATGACAAGGTCTGTCGCGCGATCCGTGATAACCGCAGCTCGCTGCGCGACATCGCCGATTTGATGCAGGACAGCCCGGCGCTGGCCTTGAGCATCATCCGTGAGGCCAATCGTCACACCCACGGCAACATGGGCACGCCGGCGGAAAATCTGGAAGTGGCGATCAACCGTCTCGGCCTCGCCCGCACCGAAGAACTGCTCGCGCGCCTGCCCGTCCAACCGCAGATGCAAATCCCCAAGGCCCTGCGCCAATTGCAGATGATCAGCCAGCACGCGACGCAACAGGCCAACGGTTTTTTCGCCAGTCGCCTGGCGCGGCTGTGGCAGGACATTCATTGGGGCAGCCTGTTGTTTCTGTCGCCGCTGTGGCCACTGGCGCTGACTTATCCACAGTTGCTCGAAGAGTGGGAACTGCGGGTTATCCACAAGGGCGAGTCGGCGCGCACCGTCGAAAAGCAATTGTTCGGCGTGCGCCTGCTGCGGATCGCGGAAGCGCTGGTTGCGGTCTGGCACCTGCCGATCTGGGTGCAGCAAGGCTATAAATTGCTGCTCAGCGAACAGCGTGAACTGGTCAAAGTGCTGCGCATCGCCCGCGACAGCGAGCACCCGCTGCGCCAGCAAAATCGCCTCGACGATGACCCGACCCTGCGCCGCTGGCTCAATCAACCGGCCAACACCGTGCTGCTGGCCAACGGTCTGGCGCTGTCGGCGCAACAGGCCTGGGACAGCCCGCACAGTGAACGCTGGCAGTACCTGACCAGCCTGTATCTGCAGATTTCCATGGACGAGGTGCAGCAACAGTTGCACCAACAAGCCGCGAACAGTGCCCGGCAACATGCGATGCCTGATTTGTGGCACCCGGCCGTTTCCCTGCTGTGGCCGTGGGGCACTCGTCGTTTACCCGCCGGCATGCTGCCCGCCGCCGCGCCGACTTCTGAAGATTTGAGCCAGTGGCGCAAGCAATGCGCCGAACTGCTGGCCGAGCCGAGCCGTTTCACCAATGCCATGAGCCTGACCGTCGCCGCCCGCGATGCGCTGGTGGCCAGCGGCATGCGCCGGGTGATGATCCTGATGGCTGACCGCACACAATCCAATCTGCGCGTGAATCAAACCTTCGGCCTGCCGAAAGAAGCGGCAGCGCTGAATTTTGTCGTCAGCCAGAGCAGCGTCCTGCAACGTTTACTCGCGCAACAGGCGCAGGTGCGGATCAACCCGGACAACAACGCCCAGTTTTCCGCGCTGCTGCCGCCGGGCCTGCGCACGCTGTTTCGCGGTGAGCACCTGTTCCTGCGTTCATTGGTCAACAATGGCCGGGTGATCATGATTGTCGTGGCCGATCAGGGCGGCGGGCCGTTTGCCGACATCAGCGTGCAGGCCTTTGGCAAAACCGCGCAGTGCATCGAAAAAGCCCTGTACAGCTTTAGCAGCCGTGGCCGATGAGGCTGCGCTACAATCCTCCCCTTTGTGCTCTGGAGACCTCGCATGTCTGACTTCTCTGGCTTGCCGCTCGTCATCGAACCGAGCGACCTGCTGCCTCGGCTTGAGTCTGAAGAGCTGATTCTGGTGGATCTGACCAGTGCCGCCCGCTACACCGAGGGACATCTCCCCGGCGCGCGCTTTGTCGACCCCAAGCGTACCCAGCTCGGCCAGCCGCCGGCGCCGGGTTTGCTGCCGGCCAAAGCCGATCTGGAAGCATTGTTCGGCGAGCTGGGCCATCGCAAGGACGCGGTCTACGTGGTTTACGACGATGAGGGTGGCGGCTGGGCCGGACGCTTCATCTGGTTGCTCGACGTGATCGGTCACCACAAGTACCACTATATAGACGGTGGTTTGCCGGCGTGGCTGGCGGATGGCATGCCGATGTCGATTCAAGTGCCTGCAGCGGTCGGCGGCCCACTGCCGTTGACCCTGCACGACGAGCCGACCGCGACCCGCGAATACCTGCAAAGCCGTCTCGGGGCTGCCGATCTGGCGATCTGGGATGCGCGCGGGCCGCTGGAATACTCCGGCGAGAAAGTGCTGGCCGCCAAGGCCGGGCATATTCCCGGCGCGGTCAATTTCGAATGGACGGCGGGCATGGACAAGGCGCGTCAGTTGCGCATTCGCAGCGACATGCCGCAGATCCTCGAAGACCTCGGGATCACCAAGGACAAAGAAATCATTACCCACTGCCAGACCCATCACCGGTCGGGCTTCACTTATCTGGTGGCCAAATCCCTCGGTTATCCGCGGGTCAAAGGCTACGCCGGTTCCTGGGGCGAATGGGGCAACCACCCTGACACGCCAGTCGAGATTTAAGGTTTTTAAGGACAACTAATGAAAGAGCGTCTGTTTATCCTCAGTCAGTACCTGCTGCCTCATCACCTGCTGTCGCGCCTGGCCGGCTGCGTTGCCGAGTGCCGCGTGCGCTGGTTCAAGAATGCGTTCACCCAGTGGTTCGCCAAGCGTTATGAAGTCGACATGTCGCAAGCGCTGGTCGAAGACCTGACCGCTTACGAGCACTTCAACGCGTTCTTCACCCGCGCCCTGAAAGACGGCGCGCGCCCGCTGGACGAAACCCCGGGCGCGATCCTCAGCCCGGCCGACGGTGCGGTCAGCCAGCTCGGCCCGATCGAACACGGTCGCGTGTTCCAGGCCAAGGGCCACAGCTTCAGCGTGCTCGAACTGCTCGGCGGTGATGCGGCCAATGCGGCACCGTTCATGGGCGGCGACTTCGCCACTATTTACCTGTCGCCGAAGGACTACCACCGCGTGCACATGCCGCTGGCCGGCACCCTGCGCGAGATGGTCTATATCCCGGGCCGGATTTTCTCGGTGAATCAGACCACCGCTGAAAACGTGCCGGAACTGTTCGCTCGCAACGAGCGCGTGGCGTGCATCTTCGACACCGAGCGCGGCCCGATGGCGGTGGTGCTGGTCGGCGCGATGATCGTCGCTTCGATTGAAACCGTGTGGGCCGGTCTGGTCACCCCGCCGAAGCGTGAGCTGAAAACCTTCCGCTACGACGAAGCCGCGCGTGCGCCGATCCACTTGGAGAAAGGTGCTGAACTGGGCCGCTTCAAACTGGGTTCGACCGCAATCGTGCTGTTCGGCCCGGATCAAGTGAAATGGGCTGAAGAACTGGTTGCCGGTTCGCCAGTGCAGATGGGCCAAGGCCTGGCACTGCCAAACGCCTGAGTACGCATCGACTGTCATGGATTCCCCTGACGGTCGATGCCTCTGTAGGAGCTGCCGAAGGCTGCGATCTTTTGATCTTTGGACGCGGAGCGTCCACGGCTGCATTCCCACGCAGAGCGTGGGAACGATCAAGATCAAAAGATCGCAGCCTGCGGCAGCTCCTACACGTTGTTTTGTGTGCATCGTCAATGACGATGCGTTGAGGCAGAACACCCGCTCGCTTATTTGCTGCTATGGTTTTTGGCATGAGCCAGACCATCTCTCCCCCACAGCTGCGCGCCCCGACCCCGAATCAGCCGCGCCTGTCATTTTGCGAAGCCACCCCGCGCGACCTCAAGCGCTGGATCGCCGGCCTGCCCAAGGCCAACATCGGCGAAACCGCCCGCCAGTTGTATCAAGGCCTCGGCGAACTCAACCAATTACTCACCCCCAGCGACAATCGTCTGCACCTGCTCGAATTGCTGCGGCCCGAGGTGTATTTCGTCTGTCAGCATCTGGAGCGACATTTCCTGCATCAGGCGATCATGCTCGATGAGCGTTCGCGCAAGATCAGCAATCTGTGTCAGGCCCTGCAAAGTCATCTGGCGATCGGTTACAAACAGATCGTTCTGCGGATTGCGCCGAAGTACAGCAAGGATCGTGCGGCGTTGGTTGGATTGGCTTTGCAGCGCGCGGCGCATGCGTTGGAGGGCCAACTGGTTCGCGCAACCCAGCTATACAGTCCGCCGCCAGAGCATTTGTGGTTTGAACTGCATCAGCTCTATCGCATCGCGTGTGAATTGCAGCTGCAACAGCGGCGCGTGCATGACGATCTGGCCAGCCTGACCACGGAGCTGAGCCTCGAACAAACCTACATCGCCGCCCTGCTCCTCGGCAGCGCGCGCTGCAATCAACTGCGCCAGAACCAGATCGCCCGCCTTGCCGAAGTGCTTGAACCATGGAGCGCCCTGCTCAAGCTGCACCCCGGTACGCCCGACGACGGCCTGTTTGCGATCAGCGCCGAACTCGATATCGGCCCGCGTTACCGCAGCATGTTTCGCAGCGAGCAACGCGCCGGTTTGCTCGGCTTCGATCCGCAACCGCTGGTGAATACCCTCGAAGCGCATCTGCTGCATCAGGACACGTCCAAGCCTTTGCCCGTCCCGACCGGGCTGAGTTTCGACACGCTGCAACATTTACACGCGACGTGGGGCGAAGCGGCCGAGCGCAGTTTTCAGCGCACTGTCGGCCAAGGCAATCTGACCGTGTGCGTGGGCATGAGCGCCCTGCACTTCTACCTTGGCGGCGAGCGCAGTTTCAGCGACATGCTCAAACATCCTGGCGCCCGCGCAGCGAATTTCAGCCACGCCGTGGCCGAGGGTGAAAAGGACAGCTGGAGCCAGGCCTTCGATGCGGCGCCACAGAATAACGAGGAGTTTTTGCCCTACGAAGAAATCCAGTACGACCACCTCGTCGAAGACGAAAGCAGCGCCGATGCCGCACCGCACTATCCGACTTATGCGTTGCCCGTGATCAATCACAGCCCCGGCGGTTACTGCCTAGGCTGGCCGAAAGAAGTGCCCGCCGAATTGCAGGCCGGGGAAATGCTCGGCATTCAGGACAGCGTCAGTCTGGGCTGGAGCATCGCGGTGATTCGCTGGATTCGTCAGGTGCGCGGCGGCGGCACGCAAATGGGCATTGAACTGGTGGCGCCACACGCCCAGCCCTGCGGCTTGCAACTGGTGCGTTCGCGGGACGATCACAGCCAGTATTTGCGTGGACTATTGTTGCCGGAGATCAGCGCAATTGACGTGCCCGCGACACTGCTCGCGCCGCGCCTGCCGTTTCAGGAAGGCAGCAAAGTGCTGATCAACACCCACGGCGAAGAACACCGCGCCGGGCTGGATCGGCGGGTGGCGAGTACGCACAGTTTTAATCAGTTCGCTTACCGCTCGCTGGAAGCCGCGCAGAATGGCGGGAGCGAGGAGGATTTTGATTCGTTGTGGAAGTCGCTATAAAGCAAAAGATCGCAGCCTTCGGCAGCTCCTACAGGAGAAAAACCATGTAGGAGCTGCCGAAGGCTGCGATCTTTTGATCTTTAATTACAACTGCCCATCACGATCGCGGAAGCCCAGCAGATACAGCACACCATCCAGACCCAACGTCGAAATCGCCTGCTTCGCCGATTGCTTCACCAACGGCTTGGCGCGGAACGCCACGCCCAACCCGGCAATTGCCAGCATCGGCAGATCGTTCGCGCCATCGCCCACGGCAATGGTCTGCTCCAGACGCAAACCTTCTTTATGCGCCAACTCTTTCAACAGGTCAGCCTTACGCTGCGCATCGACAATCGGTTCGATCGCCACGCCGGTGCACTTGCCGTCGACCACTTCCAGTTCGTTGGCGAACACGTAGTCGATGCCAAGTTTGGCCTGCAATTGTTTGGCGAAATAGGTGAAGCCGCCAGACAGGATCGCGGTCTTGTAACCCAGACGTTTGAGCTCGGCGAACAACGTTTCCGCGCCTTCGGTCAGACGCAGCGAAGCGCCGATCGAATCAAGCACGCTGACGTCAAGGCCTTTGAGCAGCGCCAGACGTTCTTTGAAACTGGCGCGGAAATCCAGCTCGCCGGACATCGCCCGTTCGGTGATGGCCGACACCTGTTCGCCGACACCGGCAGCCTTGGCCAGCTCATCGATCACTTCCGCTTCGATCAGCGTCGAGTCCATGTCGAACACGGCCAGACGACGGTTGCGACGGAACAGCGAGTCTTCCTGGAAAGCGATGTCGACGTTCAGCTCTTGCGCGACGCTGAGGAATTCGGCGCGCAGAGCCTGCGGATCGGCCGCTTCGCCACGCACGGAAAACTCGATGCAGCCCTTGCCCTTGTCCGCAGGCGTGTCTAGCGGCATACGACCCGACAGACGGTCGATGTGGTCGATGTTCAAACCGTATTTAGCAGTGATAGAGCTGACGGCCTGCAATTGGCCGGCGGTCACCTTGCGGGTCAGCAAGGTCACGATGTGGCGTTTTTTGCCCTGGTTGCCCACCCATTGCTGGTAATCCTCTTCGGACACCGGGGTGAAGCGCACCTGCTGGTCGAGCTCGTAGCCCTTGAACAGAATGTCCTTGAGCACGGATTTGCCTTGCTCGGAATCGGGAATTTCAACCAGGATGCCGAACGACAGGGTGTCGTGGATCACCGCCTGACCGATATCGAGAATGTTCACACCACCTTGTGCCAGAACACCGGTAATGGCTGCCGTCAGACCCGGACGGTCGACTCCCGTGATGTTAATCAGGACGATTTCGCGCAACGCGCACCCCCGCAACTGGAAAAAAACCGCATTCTACCCACTTTCAGTGACCATCGGGCACCGTCAGCGCTTTGCCGGTCTAGGGCCTGTCGCTATACTGCGCGTCAACTTCACGGACAAAAGAGCCGAGCTCAGTGAACCGGCCCACGCCAGTTAAAACCGATAACTTCTTCCTGCTGATCTTCCGTGCACTGCGCCACCGCCGTGTACCGATTGCATTGCGCATTGCCAGCCATAACGTGATCCTGGTCGCTCTGGCCCTGGTGATCTATGCCGGCGTGATGGGTTTGCAATTCAAGCAGGCCATGCACCAGCAGGCCGATGCGCTGGGCGAAAGCCTGACCACGCAGACCGCGACCTCTGCCACGGAGCTGTTGGTGTCCAACGACATCCTCAGCCTCAACGTGCTGCTCAACAACCTGACCAAGAACAAACTGGTGGCCCACGCGGCGATCTACAGCGTGGATAACCGCATCCTCGCCGAGTCCGGTCAGCGGCCCAAGCACAGCCTGTTGGGCGAAGCCGAAGGCATGTACGAGAGCAAGATCACGTTCCAGGACGTGACCGCCGGGCAACTGCGCATCAGCCTCGACATGGATCAGTTCCAGCAGCCGATGACCATCAGCCTGCAAAGCATGGGCATTCTCAGCGGGATTCTGTTGGCGCTGTCGCTGGCCCTGAGCCTGCGCATTGGCCGTAATTTGTCGACGCCACTGCTGCAATTGCGCGTGTGGCTGCGCAACATCGACGAGTACACGCCAGGCACAGATCGTCAGGACGAGATCGGCGATCTGGCGCGTCAACTGCACGCCAACTACGCCCCGGAACCAGCGCCCGTGCCTGAACCGGAACCCGAGCCGGAATTCGAAGAAGAGGACGACGAACCCGAGTTCGAAGTGCGCAACCTGCGCGATCCGAGCTTCGACGAAACCCGTCCGATGGCCGCCCAGAAACCGGCGCCACGCCACGTCGTCAGCACCGTTGAAGACGATGAAGACGACGACGCGTTTGCCGATCTGCGCGACGAATCGCTCGATGCAGCACCGCAACCGGTCGTGCGCAAAGCCACGCCGAGCGTGCCGCAACACAGTGCTGTGCTCGCCGTGCAACTGGGTTCGCAGGAACAACTGCGTCGCCTGCCGCGTGCGCGTCTGGAAGAATTGCTGGAACGTTATCGCGACTGCCTCGATCAGGCGGCTTCGTTGTATCAGGGTGAAATCGAAACCTTGAACGACGGCAGCACGCTGATGCTGTTCCACACCGAAGACAGCGGCGACGATTACCTGACCAACGCGATCTGCTGCGGCGAGCTGCTGCGCGCGCTGGGCCATCAGTTGCAGATTGAAGTCGCGGACAGCGGCATCACCCTGCAATTGCAGTTGGGCCTGACCTTGGGCGATGAGCTGTTTGGGTTGAGCCAGATCGATCTGCTGCTGACGGATTCGGCGCAGGATGCTTTGGCCCTGTCGCAGCACAGCCGCAATCTGCTGCTGGTGGAACGCAAGATTGGTGACGACGCGCTGATCCGCCAACGCGCGCGAATCCGCCCGATCGCCAGCCCTGAGGGCGCTTGCTGTGTGGAGCGGTTGATGGAGCCTTATCCGTCGATGCTGGAACGGCAACTGGCACGGATGCATGAGCGTCGGGCTTAAGCCTTCGGCCTGAAACACAGAAGCCCGCAGACGAGTGATTGTTTGCGGGCTTTTTTGTGGGTGACTGAAAAGCCCCTCATCGGAACGCCGCCCGCCTATCCCTCTCCCGGAGGGAGAGGGGACTGATTGAGGGATATTGCAGAGCTGCACCGACTTGAACGCCCAGCTGTGAATCCATAATCGCCAGGATATTTAAGATCGATGTATGACGCCTGCTTTGAAACCATAATCGCCTGGACCTTTCAGGTCGACGTATGACGCCAGACACCTCGGTCAGTCCCCTCTCCCTCTGGGAGAGGGTTAGGGTGAGGGGCTTTTGATCTCTCACGCAGAACCCCAGACACAACAAAGCCCGCACAAGGCGGGCTCTGTTCTGATTCGATCCAGCGTCAGAAGCGGAACACTTCCATATCCGTCCGAATCGGCGAAGCCATTGGAATCTTCGGCTGCTTATCCGCGTCCGCCGCCGGCGCTGCCGGTTTCGGTGCCGACTTACGCGGCGTTTCAGCCACCGGAGGCTGATTAGCCAACGGTTTCAGCGCCACCGACAACTGCTCAGCCAGACGCTGCAACAAAATCCCCTGCGCCTGAAC
This sequence comes from Pseudomonas sp. PS01303, assembly GCF_029959385.1. NCBI lineage: Bacteria > Pseudomonadati > Pseudomonadota > Gammaproteobacteria > Pseudomonadales > Pseudomonadaceae > Pseudomonas > Pseudomonas sp. PS01303. Next base: position 7,193 of record NZ_JASCPK010000096.1, on the reverse strand, counting down.
CTGCGAAGCCGTACTACCGGCATGCAGCTCTTGCAGATGAATGATGCGGTTATCCCGCACCTGACCACGACGGTCAATCAAACGCCACTGCGCATCCAGAATCGCCGGTTGTTTAACGCCGGAGTCCAGACGCGTGATGGTCAGCAACACCTGCACATCCGGGGTAAACCCGCTGGTGGCCGGTGCCAGCACCACACGTTGGCTGTCGAGGTGACCCGCGACCTGACGCATCAACAACTGATCGATATCCGACGAAAGGCTGCCGGCCCAACGACCATCGGTCGCCGCTTGCAGGCTGCCGTCGGGTTGACGTTGCAGCAGTGTTTCACGTTGCAGGTAATCAGCGACGACTACCGGGCCCAACAAAACCGCCATGCCCGCGCTTTGCGCAGGCTGAACCGGACTTCCGCTGTCCAGTTGATACAGCGACACCGGCTGGTGAACGCTGCAACCCGCCAGGCCAAGAACGCCGGCGAGCAACAAAATAAGTGGAAGGCGTAGCGCAGTCATCATCCCGTCCAGGTGGCCGCCACAAGGCTGACCACAGTGAAAATACTCAATAAATATGAAGAACGCTCGGCCACGCCGGCGCTTGAAAGGCCATATCATCCGTGAATATGCGTTCCGACTCCAGCGCCAAAGCGTCGATCTACGCGTTAAATCGTGGATCGACGCCTCTAGGACGCCTAATTGAGGTTTTCGACGAGCAGCGCATCCACTCTCTGGAAGCCCCTAGGTAGCTTATTGCCACGACGTCCACGCTCACCTTTGTAGTGTTCGAGGTCGTCGGCCTTCAGCGACAGAGTTCGTTTTCCGGCCTGCAACACCAACGTAGCGCCTTCCGGAATGACGGCGATGTCCGTGACATATTCTTCGCGACTGGCGACACGTTCACCGGAAATACCGATGATCTTGTTGCCTTTGCCCTTCCCTAATTGTGGCAGATCGCTGATCTTGAAGATCAGCAGGCGACCTTCGGTCGTGACCGAGGCCAGCCAGTTGTGCTCACGATCAGCCACTGGACGCGGCGCGATGACTTTGGCGTTGTTCGGCAGGCTCAACAGGGCTTTACCGGCCTTGTTCTTGGCTTGCAGGTCTTCGCCTTTCACGACGAAACCGTAACCGGCGTCGGAGGCGATCACGTACAACGCGTCGTCTTCCGGCATCAGCACGCATTCAAACGAGGCGCCCGGTGGCGGCGTCAGACGGCCGGTCAACGGTTCGCCCTGGCCACGCGCCGACGGCAACGTGTGCGCGGCGACCGAATAGCTGCGGCCGGTGGAGTCGATCACCACGGCAGACTGGTTGGAACGCCCCGCCGCCGAGGTCTTGAAGCCGTCGCCGGCCTTGTATGACAGGCCGGTCGCGTCGATGTCGTGACCTTTGGCCGAACGGATCCAGCCTTTTTCCGACAGCACAACGGTGACTTTCTCGTTCGGCAGCAGATCATGCTCGGTCAACGCTTTGGCTTCGCTGCGCTCGACGATTGGCGAACGACGGTCGTCGCCATAGGTTTCGGCGTCCTTGATCAGCTCGGTGCGCACCAGTTTTTTCAACTTGGCTTCGCTGCCCAGCAACGCTTGCAGCTTGGCTTGTTCCTTGAGCAGTTCGTCTTGCTCATCGCGCAGCTTCATCTCTTCCAGTCGCGCCAACTGACGCAGACGGGTGTCGAGAATGTAGTCGGCCTGAATCTCGCTGAGGGCGAAACGCTCGATCAGCTTGGCTTTCGGGTGTTCCTCGGTACGGATGATGTGGATCACTTCATCCAGGTTGAGGTAGGCGATCAACAAACCGTCCAACAGGTGCAGACGACGCTCGACTTTATCGAGGCGGAATTGCAGGCGGCGACGCACGGTCTGCACGCGGAATTCCAGCCATTCGACCAGCAAGGCGCGGAGGTTTTTCAGCTGCGGTTTGCCGTCCAGACCGATGATGTTGACGTTGACCCGGTAGGTCGACTCCAGCTCGGTGCTGGCGAACAGGTGCTGCATCAGCGCATCGTGATCGACGCGGCTATTGACCGGAATGATGACGATGCGGCACGGGTTTTCGTGGTCGGATTCGTCACGCAGGTCCGCGATCTGCGGCGCTTTCGACGGTTTCGCCTGCATCAGCGCGGCGATCTGCTCCAGCACTTTCGCACCGGAAACCTGGTGCGGCAGCGCGGTGACGATGATGTCGCCATCCTCGACGTGGTACACGGCGCGCATGCGCACCGAACCCTTGCCGGTTTCGTACATTTTCAGCAGGTCGGCGCGCGGCGTGATGATTTCCGCTTCGGTCGGATAGTCCGGGCCCTGAATATGCTCGCAGAGCTGTTCGACGGTGGCTTTCGGCTCATCGAGCAGACGCACGCAAGCAGTGGCGACTTCGCGCAGGTTGTGCGGCGGCACATCGGTGGCCATGCCCACGGCGATGCCGGTGGTGCCGTTGAGCAGAATGTTCGGCAGGCGCGCCGGCAGCACCAACGGTTCCTGCAGGGTGCCGTCGAAGTTCGGGCCCCAGTCTGCAGTGCCTTGGCCCAGTTCGCTGAGCAACACCTCGGAATAACGCGACAGGCGCGCTTCGGTGTAACGCATGGCGGCGAAGGACTTCGGATCGTCCGGCGCACCCCAGTTACCCTGGCCGTCGACCAGCGTGTAGCGATAGCTGAACGGCTGAGCCATCAGCACCATCGCTTCGTAGCACGCCGAGTCACCGTGCGGGTGAAACTTACCGAGCACGTCACCGACGGTACGCGCGGATTTCTTGTGCTTGGAATCGGCGTCCAGGCCCAACTCGCTCATCGCATAAATGATGCGACGCTGTACCGGTTTCAGACCGTCGCCGATATGCGGCAGCGCACGGTCCATGATCACGTACATGGAGTAGTTGAGGTAGGCACTTTCGGTGAAGTCAGCCAGCGACCGGCGTTCTACACCGTCCAGGCTGAGATCAAGGGGATTGCTCATGCAGGCCTCATCGGTTCGTTGTCTGGCGCAGCAACATGGTGCCACCGCGCTGAGTAAATTCAAGTTTGTTCAAGGCGCTCATGCCGAGCAACACCTGATCGCCATGCAACCCCGGCGCCACCAGTGCGCGGACGTCCCGCAGCACGATGTCGCCCAGTTGCAGGCGGGCAATTTTGGTTCGATAGCCCTGGCTCAGGCCGTTGGCCGTGCTCAGGGTCACACCGAAACCTTCTTCCAGCTTCAAACGTTTGGCCAGATCCGCCGGGATCGCCACATCGGTCGCACCGGTGTCGAGCATAAACTCCACCGGCTCACCGTTGATCTGACCGCTGGCGACAAAATGCCCTTGGGCATTGCCGGCCAGTTTCACCTCAATAAATCCTTCGCCCTGCTCCGAACTGACTACCACGTTCGGATTCTGCTGGCGTTGCTCCCACTGGCCGAAAAACCGCGTGGCCAGAAACAACGCCGCGCACCAGGCCAGAATCATCAGCACGCGACCGGCGCGTTTGCCCGGGGGTTGCTGGCTCAAGGCTTGGCGCTCCAGCCACCGTCAGGCGCGGCAAAGCGCCAGATGATCGGACGTTTTTCGCCGTCGGCGCGGACGCCTTCATTGTTGTCGATACCGATCCACGCGCCCTGCGCATCCACCACCAAGGCTTCTGCCAGACCGTAGGCCTGTGGGTATTGGCGCTGCGGTTGCAAGGCATCTTCAGCGAACGACCAGCATTGCTCGACTTTAGCCGTGACTGCGTCGCGGCGGCAGATCTCGAAGGCATTGCGTTCCAGCGTGAACAGCTTGCCATTGAACAGCGACAGGTCGGCGAAATCACGGGTGACGGCGCGAGCCTTGGGGAATTGCGGTGGCTGCATTTCCACGCCCGCCTCGCTGAGCAACACACAAGCACCGTCGCAATCCCAGACCGTTTGCTGACGCTTGATGGTCAGCAGACCACGGCGCTCACGCTCGGCGGCCAACCAGATCTGATCGCCCGCCGGGTTGATCGCCAAGCCTTCGAACAGCGCATTGAAGTGCAGCAACATGCCACTGGCGCGGGCTTCTTTCACCAGCATTGGCGAGATTTTCAGCCATGACGCCGGGCCTTGTGGCGGCACTTGCAACACGGCCGCGTGGGCCTCGCTGACGATGAAGCGATTGCCAGCGTTGTCGCAGGTGATGCCTTCGAAATCCAGATCGCCGCCACGCACAAACGATGCAGCCCACGTGCGTGAGCTGATGCCCCACGGCAAACCGCTGTCAGGCACCGGCGGGACGTCGATGTGCACGGTTTCGGCCTGCCAGACCTTGTCGCCGGTATTGAGACGGTAGATCTGATCGTCATCACGATCGGACACCGTCCACAACTCGTTACCGCACAACGCCAGCCCCGAAAGGTTGCCGCCGCGCATGCCGTCGACCGGATGCTCGGCGAGCAGGCGCAGTTCTTGTATCGGCTCGGCCGACACGGTCATTGAACTCAGCAGCAAGGCACCCGCCAAGGCCCAGCCAAACTGCATCAGGTCAGCACCTCGGCAAGGTTGCCTTTGGATTCCAGCCAGGTTTTGCGGTCGCCGGCGCGTTTCTTCGCCAGCAGCATGTCCATCATTTCCGAGGTCTCGGCGTAGTCTTCGCCCAGCGTCAGTTGCACCAGACGCCGAGTGTTCGGGTCCATGGTGGTTTCGCGCAGCTGTGGCGGGTTCATTTCACCCAGACCTTTGAATCGGGTGACCTGCGGTTTGCCGCGTTTCTTCTCGGCAACCAGACGGTCGAGAATACCGTCGCGCTCGGCTTCGTCGAGGGCGTAGTAAATTTCTTTGCCCAAGTCGATGCGGTACAGCGGCGGCATGGCGACGTAGACGTGACCGGCATCCACCAGCGGGCGGAAATGCTGGACGAACAACGCGCACAGCAGCGTGGCAATGTGCAGACCGTCGGAGTCGGCGTCGGCGAGGATGCAGATCTTGCCGTAGCGCAGCTGGCTCATGTCCGCCGCGCCAGGATCGACACCGATAGCCACGGCGATGTTGTGCACTTCCTGACTGGCGAGCACTTCGCTGCCGTCGACTTCCCAAGTGTTGAGGATCTTGCCGCGCAACGGCAGGATCGCCTGGAATTCCTTGTCCCGCGCTTGCTTGGCGGAACCACCGGCGGAATCACCTTCGACGAGGAACAGTTCGGAGCGCATCGGATCCTGGCCGGCGCAATCCGCCAGTTTGCCCGGCAATGCCGGGCCTGCGGTGACGCGTTTACGTTCAACCTTTTTGCTTGCCTTGAGACGACGACCGGCGTTGTTGATCGCCAGTTCGGCCAGGGCCAGACCGGTTTCCGGGTTGGCGTTGAGCCACAGGCTGAACGCATCCTTGACCACACCGGAGACGAATGCCGCCGCTTCACGGGACGACAGTCGTTCTTTGGTCTGGCCGGAGAATTGCGGCTCCTGCATTTTCATCGACAGGACGAACGCAATGCGCTCCCAGACGTCTTCCGGCGCCAGCTTCACGCCGCGTGGCAGCAGACTGCGGAATTCGCAGAATTCTCGCATCGCATCGAGCAGGCCCTGACGCAAACCGTTGACGTGGGTGCCGCCCTGCGCCGTCGGGATCAGGTTGACGTAGCTTTCCTGCACCGCGTCGCCACCTTCCGGCAGCCACAACAGCGCCCAGTCGACGGCTTCTTTATTACCGGCAAAAGCGCCGCAGAACGGCTCGTTTGGCAGGCGTTCGAATTCGTTGACGGCGTCGACCAGATACGAGCGCAGGCCGTCTTCGTAATGCCACTCGACTTTCTCGCCGGTGCCTTTGTCTTCGAAGCTGACCAGCAGGCCCGGGCACAGCACAGCCTTGGCCTTGAGCACGTGCTTGAGGCGGCTGATGGAGAATTTTGGTGAATCGAAGTATTTCGGATCCGGCGCGAAGTACACGCTGGTGCCGGTGTTGCGTTTGCCGACGGTGCCGACGATTTCCAGCTCGGTGGCTTTGTAGCCATCGGCGAACGTCATCTGGTATTCGTTGCCGTCACGCTTTACGCGCACGCGAACTTCGGTCGACAAGGCGTTGACCACGGAAATACCCACGCCGTGCAGACCGCCGGAAAACTGGTAATTCTTGTTGGAAAACTTGCCGCCCGCGTGGAGCTTGGTGAGAATCAGTTCGACGCCCGACACACCCTCTTCCGGGTGGATGTCGACCGGCATGCCACGGCCGTCATCGCTGACTTCCAGCGAGTGATCGGCGTGCAGGATGACCTGCACCGATTTGGCGTGACCAGCCAAGGCTTCGTCGACGCTGTTGTCGATGACTTCCTGGGCGAGGTGGTTCGGCCGACTGGTGTCGGTGTACATGCCGGGGCGCTTGCGCACCGGGTCGAGGCCCGAGAGGACTTCGATGGCGTCGGCGTTATAAGAGCTAGCGCTGGGAGTGGCCATAGGGTCTCGTCGTCAGTCATTCATGAAATAGGGGCAAGACTTCACAGTGCGGTGAAATCGATTGCCTGATACACATCGGCACCAATGCCGGCAAAACTCAGCAACGCCGGCAATTGACCGGCAAAGCCTTGGAAACTGTGGTCGCCGCCGGCCTGAATGCGCAAGGCACAGGCGCGGTAATACTGCTGGGCGAGGCGATAATCCAGTGTTTCATCGCCGGTCTGCAACCATACCTGATAGCGCTGGGCGTCCTGAGGCGCCGGCACTTCCAGCTCGGCCAGGGCCGTTACATGGTCGTGGGTCAATTCCCAGGTTTCATCGGCATACAGGTTTTTCTGCGTGCCCAGATAGCCGTCGAACATCCGGTGCGGGCTGACCGCCGGGTTGACCAGCAGGGCTTTCAGGCCATGGCGCTCGGCCAGGTGAGTCGCATAGTAGCCGCCGAGTGAGCTTCCCACCAGCAGCGGGCTGCCCAGCTCGGCGATTGCCTGCTCCAACTGACCGATGGCTTCGCGCGGATGGTGATGCAGGGCCGGGACACGCAGTTTGTCGCTCAAACCCAGTTGCTCCATCACCGTTACCAGCTGACAGGCCTTTTTCGAGGCCGGGGCGCTGTTGAAACCGTGGATATAGAGGATCGAACCGGACATTTGAGCTCCCTGAGTGTCGGCGAAAGATAGCGGAGTTTACAGGGAGTCAGGGAGATCGTGGGTGTTTGTGCGGAAGCCTTCGCGAGCAAGCCCGCTCCCACAGGGGAATGCATTCCCCTGTGGGAGCGGGCTTGCTCGCGAAGAGGCCCGATGGGGCTCAGTAACCA
>NZ_JASCPK010000095.1:0-23206 GCF_029959385.1 Pseudomonas sp. PS01303 | reverse complement strand
CTGCGTGGTAACGCCTCCCGTGACGCTCCGCGTCACAGGGGACGCGGAGCGTCCGTAGCGGCATTCCCACGCAGAGCGTGGGAACGATCGACAGGGGGTAAACAGGCCAATTCGTTGGCGTCAAAAATATCTGTTCGCAATGATGGCACTTTGTCATAATGCCGCCCCTTTTCAGCTCCCACCCCACGTCGCCGTGCCGGGACACACCGTTTTTCAAGAAGGAATACTCAGTGAGAATGATCTCCCGGATGTTGGTCTCAGGCGTTGCCATTGCCGTGCTCGGCACTCTTGCCGGTTGCGCCACCGAAAGCTCGCGCGCGTTGCCAGTGGCCAAGGTTGAAAGCGCCTCTCAAGTCTGGACTGGCGTTCGTGTGCCGATGGCCGTGGGCAAGTTCGACAACCGCTCCAGCTACATGCGCGGGATCTTCTCTGATGGCGTCGATCGTCTCGGCGGCCAGGCCAAAACCATCCTGATCACCCACTTGCAGCAGACCAACCGCTTCAGCGTGCTGGATCGCGACAATATGGGCGAGATCCAGCAGGAAGCGGCGATCAAGGGCCAGGCCCAGCGCTTGAAGGGTGCTGATTACGTGGTCACCGGTGACGTTACCGAGTTCGGCCGCAAAGAGATCGGCGATCACCAGTTGTTCGGCATTCTTGGCCGTGGCAAAACCCAGATCGCGTACGCCAAGGTCAACCTGAACATCGTCAACATCAGCACTTCCGAAGTGGTGTATTCCACGCAAGGCGCTGGCGAATACGCCTTGTCCAACCGCGAAATCGTTGGCTTCGGCGGCACCGCAGCTTACGACTCCACCCTCAACGGCAAAGTACTGGATCTGGCCATGCGCGAGGCGATCAATCGTCTGGTCGATGGCATGAACGCTGGTGCCTGGAAGCCGGGCAACTGATCGACGCCCATTCATTGCAAGGAGCAACACCCATGAATTCGACGTTGTCGCGCTCGCTGATGGCGCTGACGCTGGCCGCCAGTGCCTTGCTGGCCGGTTGTGCCGGCCCGAAAACCCTGTACCAGTGGGAAGACTATCAACCGCAGGTCTACGAATACTTCAAAGGCGAAGAGCCGAAAGAAGCGCAGGCCGAAGTGCTCGAACGTGACCTGCAAAAGATCCGCTCTACCGGCAAAGCCGTGCCGCCGGGTTACCACGCCCACCTTGGCTTGCTCTATTTGAGCATGGGCAAGGACGATCAGATGGTGCAGCAGTTCAACACCGAGAAAGCGCTGTTCCCCGAGTCCGGCCCGTACATGGATTTTCTGCTTAAAAATGCCAAGACCGGAGACGCCAAATGATCTCGCGTACCCTGAAGTTACTCGCCGCTGGTTTGGCCCTGACCGTTCTCGGTGGCTGCGTAGCGCCAAAAACCGTGGACTATTCGGCGTACAAACAGGCACGCCCGAAGACCATTCTGGTGCTGCCGCCGCTGAACACTTCGCCGGATGTGAAGGCCTCTTACAGCCTGCTGTCGCAAGTGACGTTCCCGCTGGCCGAGGCCGGTTACTACGTGTTGCCGATTGCGCTGGTGGATGAAACTTTCCGCCAGAACGGCCTGACCACCCCGGACGATATCCATCAGGCACCGCCGAACAAATTGAAGGAAATCTTCGGTGCGGACGCGGCCCTGTATATCACCGTGACCGAGTACGGTACGCGTTATCTGGTGATCAGCAGTGAAACCGCCGTGACCGCGACGGCGAAACTGGTGGATCTGAAAAGCGGCACCACGCTGTGGACCGGTTCGGCGCGGGCGTCGAGTGAAGAGGGTGGCAACAACGGTGGCGGTGGTTTGATCGGCATGCTGATCACCGCAGCGGTGAAGCAGATCATCAACAGTTCGACCGATGCCGGTTACCCGATTGCCGGTGTGGCGAGCAATCGCCTGCTCTCGGCTGGTCAGCACGCAGGCCTGCTATACGGCCCGCGTTCGCCGAAATACGGCACTGACTGAAAGATCAAAAGATCGCAGCCTGCGGCAGCTCCTACAGGGGGAATGCATTGATCGTTCCCACGCTCTGCGTGGGAACGCATCCCGTGACGCTCCGCGTCACAGTGGACGCAGAGCGTCCATGGCGGCATTCCCACGCGGAGCGTGGGAACGATCAGTAGGAGCTGCCGAAGGCTGCGATCTTTTGCTGTTGGTTTATTTGGCGGCTGGCCAGAACCGTTCGCCACCGCCCGGTGCTTCCGTCCACGCTTGCAACGAGCGGGTCGGCAGGTCGAAATAATCACGGGTGCGCGCATAACCATGGCCGCCCATACGCCCAATCGCATCCAGCCCCAATTGATCGATGTACAAGGTTTTCGGATCGATCAGCTCATCGCGCACATGCGCCATCAACACCTCGCCAAAAATGATCTCCCGCGACTGACCGATGTTCAGCGCCATCATCCGCCGGCACTCCAGCGCCACTGGCGCCTCACCAATGCGTGGGCATTTCACCGTGGTGCCGGGAATCGCCGTCAAACCCGCAGCGGTCAACTCATCGAAACCCGGAGCAAACGGCACGGCACACACGTTCATGGCCTCCACCAACGCGTCGCTGACGATGTTCACGGTGAATTCCTGATTCAGCTGAATATTGCGCGTGGTGTCTTTCGGGCTCTGATCGCCGTAGTTCTCCACGCCCAGCGCCAGAATCGGCGGATCCGCCGACAGTGCATTGAAGAAGCTGAACGGCGCGGCATTGATCCGGCCCTCGCCATCGATGGTGGTCACCAGCGCAATCGGCCGAGGCACGACGCTGCCAATGAGAATCTTGTATTTTTCCCGTGGGCTGAGCTGGCTGAAATCGAAACTGTGCATGGGCAAAAACCTCTAGGAAAGTGGATCGATGGCGCTCAATGGCGCGTCGGCGCTGTAGTCATCGGCGAACGGAATGGACGGCTGGAACAGGGTTTTCCAGTCCGGCCGGGTAAACGCGCGGTCGCTGTGGCTGCGCATGAGTTTTTCGTATTGAAGTTGGGCCTGACGTTGCAGGGCGGGGTAGTCGACGCCGGTGACCTGACCGTCGAGCATCACACAACGACCGTCGATGTAACTGGCGACGCAATCGTCGCCACGCCCGGCCAGCAGCAAGTTTTTCAAAGGGTCGAACAATGGCCCCAGATGAAGGCCGCGCAAGCTGAATACGGTGATGTCGGCTTTGGCGCCGGGGGCCAGTCGACCGAGGTCATCGCGACCCAACGCCCGCGCGCCACCGAGGGTCGCGGCGTTGTACAGATCGAGGCTGCTGGTCAGCGCCGAGCCGCCCTCCATCAGCCGCGCAATGTTCAAACCGTGGCGCATGTTTTCCAGCAGATCCGCCGGCCAGGTGTCAGTGCCGAGTGCGAAGTTGATGCCCTTGGCGCGGTAGCGACCGAATGAGTTCAACGCCTCGCCATCGCGGGCAAACACCAACGGGCAATGCACCAGACTCGCGCCGCCGTCGATCAGCCGTTGCAGATCATCGTCGCCAGCGGTGTAGATGCCGTGCGGCAGCAGACTGCGCGGCGTGAGCAAGTCCAGTTGCTGCAACCACTCCAGCGGTGACGCGCCGCACAATTGCTCAACCATCGCCACTTCGCTGAGCGCCTGGCAGCAATGCAGACGCATCGGCGCATTCAGTTCGCGGCTCAGCGCGGCGGTGCGTTGCAGCAATGCGGGTGTGCAGGTCTGGATACGATCCGGCAGCAGCGCGCCACGAATCAAACCGTCATGGGCGCCGTCGAAATCCTTGAAAAAGCGTTCTGCCGCATCCAGTCCGGCCAGCCCGCGAGCTTCATCCCAGTGATGGGCGAGGGTACCGTCGGCCTGCCAGTAACTCATGCCGCTCATGTAGCAGGGGCCGAGGTAAGTGCGTAAACCCAGTTCACCGGCAACGTCTGCGACAGCGGCGAATTCGTCGTAGGTTTCCGCCCATTCGCGGTAGTACATCGAGGTGATAGGTATGGCCGTGGTGATGCCGTTGCGGATCAACTGGGTGAAGGCGTAGCGGTATTTGAAAACTTCTTCGTCGGCGCTGTATGTCTCACGGGGGCCGGCGGCCAGATACTCGGATGACCACATGCGGCCCATGGCGCGTTCGTCGCCGTTGTCCAGCGTTAACACCGTGGAGTCGAGATCACCCAGCGCGTCGAGATCAATGAAGCCAGGGCCGATCAGCGCATTGCCGTAATCGATCCACTGATCCACCGCCCCGGCATAACCGCGCCCGACGAATTCGATACGGGAACCCGAAAACACCACTTCACCGTCGCGCCACAGCACATGCTGCGCGCCGTCGAAACCGACCACGCAACTGGCCTTGAGACCGATGCGTTTCACAGACGGCTGCTCAGCAAGCTGCCACCTTCGGCGATCAACGCGCCACCGCGATAGACCTGACGCAACGGCCGCGCAACGACCGCCTCGCCCAGCGTCTCAACCGGCATCAGCAAGAAGTCCGCACGCTGACCAATTGCAAAACCGTAATCCTCGATACCCAGCGCCCGCGCACCATTTACCGTGGCCGCCTCGAACGCCGCCGCCAGCTCATCGTCCTTGCCCAGATCAAAGCGAAACGCCAACAACATCGCCCGTTCGAGCATGTCGCCATTGCCCATCGGCGACCACGCATCGCGAATGCCGTCGGAACCCAAGCAGACATTGACGCCGACCTCACGCAAGGCGAGAAACGGCGGCACAGCGGTGTCGGCCGGCGCCGAACTCATCAGCGAAATCCCCAGCGCCGCCAAGCGCTCGGCGACCGGTTTGACCTGGCTCCACGGCAACATGCCGAGGCAGTAGGCGTGGCTGATCATCACCCGGTTTTGCAGGTTGAAACGCTCGGTGTAATCAGCGATCAGCGCGATTTGCCACAGGCCCAGCTCACCTTTGTCGTGCAGGTGAATATCGACGCCACGGCCGAATTCAGCCGCGAGTTTGAAAACGAAATCGAGCTGCGCGATCGGATCGTTGTCGATGCCGCACGGGTCGAGCCCACCGACGTTTTCCACGCCCAGCGCCATTGCTTCACGCATCAATTCGGCGGTACCGGGGCGGCTGATCAAACCGGTTTGCGGGAACACCACCAGTTGCAGGTCGATCAGGTCTTTGTAACGTTCGCGCAATTGCTGCATGGCTTCGACGTGACGCAGACCGAATTCCGGGTCGATGTCGACGTGGCAGCGCATGCTCAGCGAGCCACGGGCGATGCAGTTTTCCAGCAGGGCGCCGGCGCGTTCGGCGATGGGCGCGGTGACTTCGCGGAGGATGCGGCGCTCGTTGCTGATGTAGTCCTTGAGCGTCGGCCCCGCACTGTTTGGGCGCCAGGGTTGGCCGTAGAGGGTTTTGTCGAGGTGGACGTGGCTTTCGACCAATGCGCTGGTGAGGAGTTGATTGTGGCCGTCGATGTCGCTGGCGGACAGCGGCGAATTGCTGGCCGGACGGCGCTGAGTGAAGCGGCCGTTTTCGATGAGCAGGTCTTCGGCGGCGGCGCCGTAGGGGCGCACGTTGCGTAGCCAGTGTGGCTGGGTCATACAAACCTCATTCAGGTCTTTGGATTTTTTCCCTCACCCTAGCCCTCTCCCGGAGGGAGAGGGGACTGAATGGGGGATATTGGAGAGATACACCGACTTGGAATATTTGCTTTGAATCCATAGTCGACTGGTCGTTTCAGGTCGGCGTATGGCGCAAGACACCTCGGTCAGTCCCCTCTACCTCTGGGAGAGGGCTAGGGTGAGGGCAGCGGTCTCGGATCAACCCTTAAGCTTCGACCAGATCCGATCCTGCAGCTCCCGCGCCTTGTTGCTGCATTCCTTCTCCGGGCGCAGACGCGAGGCGTATTCCTCCGGCATGTTGATCGCGTCCATCACCTTCCACTTCGGATCAAGCAACGAATCGCTCTGTATTCCGTTGGCGTAAGCAATGGCGTTCGACACGGCAGCGGCGTTCTCCGGCTTCATCATCCAGTCGATAAAGATCTTCGCGTTGCCCGGATGCGGTGCGCTTTTCGGTACGGCGAAGTTGTCCTGGAACATCGCCACGCCTTCACGCGGATAGACGTACTTGATCGTGCTCTTCTGCAAGGTCGCCCGGGCGGTCGAGCCGTTCCAGTTCTGCATCATGATCACCTCGCCCGAGGCCATGCGGTCGACGGTGTTGTCGGAGCTGTACATCTTCAAAAACGGCTTCTGCTTTTGCAGCAATTCCAGAATGCGTTTGGCGTCCTGCGGGTTTTCGCTGCATTCGTCGACGTTCAGGTAATGGCTGGCGGCGTTGATCACGCTGCTCGATGTGTCCAGCGCGGCGAGTTGGCCTTGCAGCTCTTTGCGCGGTTCGAAGAACTCTTTCCACGAGTCATCCAGTTTGCCGCCCGGCACCCTCGCGCTGTCGTAGGAGAAGCCGGTGGTGCCCCACAAATACGGCGCCGAGAACTTGCGCCCCGGATCGAAACTCGGATCGCGGAACGGTCCTTTGACGTACTGAAAATTGCTCAGGGTAGGCGTGTCGATTTCCATCAACAGATCCTGCTTGATCAACGTCTGCATGATCGACTGCGACGGCACGATCACGTCATACGCGGCGCCGCCGGCCTGCAATTTCGCGAGCAAAGTTTCGTTGCTGTCGTAACCGTCCATGGTCACCTTGATCCCGGTTTCCTTCTCGAACTTGGCCAACAATTCGACCGGGTAGTAATCGGTCCAGTTGTAGAAAAACAGCTCTTTCGGTTCGGCGGCGTGGGCGCTGAACGCAGTGAAACAACTCAGGGCCAGACCGGACATTGCCAACCGCATGCTTTTGATTTTCATGAACAGAGCGCTCCAGATTTATTGTTGTTTACCGCGTTGGCCCAGCCAGAAGGCCAGCACCACCAGGACAATCGAGATCAGCAGCATCAGCGTCGAAATCGCGTTGATTTCCGGGGTCACGCCAGCCTTGATCGCCGAGAAGATGTACACCGGCAACGTCGTCGAACCCGGGCCGGCGACGAAGAAGGTCATGATGAAATCGTCGAGGCTGACCACGAACGCCAGCACCGCACCGGACAACACCGCCGGCCACAGCAACGGCAAGGTCACGCGGCGAAACACCTGCCACGGATTGGCATAAAGATCGTTCGCCGCTTCCAGCAGGCTCTTGTCCAGATCGTTGAGCCGCGCACGGATCGGCAAGTAAGCGAAAGGAATGCAGAAGCCGATGTGCGCGACGATCACCGTCAGCAAACCGAGCTTGATGCCGAGTGCCATAAACAGCAGCAACGTCGCCACAGCGGTGACGATTTCCGGCAGGATCAGCGGCAGGTTGATCCCGCCCTCGACCATTTTCTGCCCGTAAAACGGCCGGTACGTGGCCAGCGCCGCGAGCAGTGCAATCGCCGTGGCACAGACCGTGGCAATGGTTGCGACGATGATCGAATTCAGCGCCGCCGTCTGGATCGACGGGTTGGCCAGAATCCGCCCGTACCAGGCAAAGGAAAACTCGGTCCACACCGTCGCCGAACGATTGGCGTTGAAGCTGTAAGCGATCAACACGAAGATCGGCAGGTACAGATAGGCGAGGATCAGCAGGCTGATTTCGCGGGTGCCCGGGAGTTTTTTCAGGTGCAGGGAAATCATGCTTTCGCCCCCCGATTGATAGTCTTCGTCGCGCGGCGGCTGTACAGCGCATAGAGCACCAGCGACACCAGCAGAATCGCCAGCAACAGGAACGACAGCGAACTGCCCAGTGGCCAGTTGCGCGCGGTGCCGAACTGTTGCTGGATCAGGTTGCCGATCATCAGCGTTTTGCCGCCACCGAGAATCGCCGGAGTGATGAACGCGCCGAGGCTCGGCACGAACACCAGCAACGCACCGGCAATCACGCCCGGCATCGACAGCGGCAGAATGATCCGGCGCAACGCGTGCCAGCGATTCGCCCCGAGGTCGTAAGCGGCTTCGACCAGACGCCAGTCGAGTTTTTCCAGCGTCGAATAGATCGGCAGAATCATGAACGGCAGGAAGCTGTAGACCAGACCGACACTCACCGCGAAATCGTTGTAGAGCAGGGTGATGCCGCCGGCGCTGGGGAACAGGGCGTTAAGGCTTTGCGCGACCCAACCGTGTTCGCGCAGGATGATCAACCACGCGTAGTTGCGGATCAGCAGGTTAGTCCAGAACGGAATGGTGATGAGCAACACCATCAAATTGCGCCGGCGCGGGGTCAGGCTCGACATCCACAACGCCACCGGAAAACCGAACAGGAAACACAACACGGTGGTGCCACCGGCCTGCAGCACCGAGCGCAGCAACGCTTGGGCATAGACCCAGTTCAGTTCCAGTTCACCGTCAAAACCTTCCTGAAAAAACAGCTGCACGTAGCTTTGCAGTTGCCATGGCGCTTGCCAGTCGACGCCGCCGTAAGTATTGCGCGGTAGCAGGCTGATGTAGCCCATGATCCCCAGCGGAATGGCGATCAGGGCGAGCAGGGTCAACACCACCGGGCTGAGCAACAGCGCGCGGTTGAGGGCAGGGGAAGTGCTGCTGACGCTCATCTCAGGCCTCCATCAACAGGCAGGCGTGCGGCGGCAGGTGCACGGCAACGCGTTCGCCAACTGCGCGGCCAGGATTCAAGCCCTCGTTGTTTTCGCGCAGCATGACTTTGATGTCGTTGTTCAGCCGGCACTGGTACAGCGTCGCCGTGCCGACATACAGCACCGCTTCGATGACGCCACGCAGGTGATGCGGCTGGCTGGCGTCGACCAGTTGCGAGCGCTCCGGGCGAAACGCCAGTTGCACGCTGCTGCCGGCGAAGCTCTGCTGCTGACAAGGGATTTCGATTGGCAAGCCGTTGGGCACGAAGAGTTTTTCGTTGTGTTCGCCGTGCTTGAGCTGGCCGGGCAAGAAGTTGATATCGCCGATAAACTGCGCGACGAAACGGTGTTTGGGGTGTTCGTAGATATCGGTCGGGGTGCCGATCTGCAGGATCTTGCCGGCCGACATCACCGCAATGCGATCGGACAAGGTCAGCGCTTCTTCCTGATCGTGGGTGACGAAAATGAAGGTGATCCCGGCTTCTTTCTGTACGCGCTTGAGTTCGACCTGCATTTCTTTGCGCAACTTGAGGTCAAGCGCCGACAACGGCTCGTCGAGCAACAGCACTTTCGGTTTCGGCGCCAAGGCCCGGGCCAGAGCCACGCGCTGCTGTTGGCCGCCGGACAATTCCGCGGGTTTGCGCCCGGCCAGATGCTCCATTTGCACCAGCGCGAGCATTTCGTTGACGCGATCCGGAATCAACTTGCGATCAAGACCCTGCATCTCGAGGCCGAAGGCGATATTCTGCGCCACACTCATGTGCGGAAACAGCGCGTAACTCTGGAACACCGTGTTGACCCGGCGCTTGAATGGCGGCAGATCGTTGACCGGTTCACCGGCCAAACGAATCTCGCCTTCACTGACGTGCTCGAAGCCGGCGATGGTGCGCAGCAGGGTGGTTTTGCCGCAGCCCGAAGGGCCGAGCAGGGTAAAGAATTCGTTGTCGGCGATGTTCACCGAAACATTGTCGAGGGCCGGCGCGAGGCCTGGATCATCGGAATACCGTTTTGAGACGTTGCGCACTTCAATTGCTATTGGTTGACCCATATTGGTGCAATCCTCTATTTATTGTATGCAATATCTGAATGCAATTTAGAAATACCCGGATTAATCTGCGTGTGCAACCCCCTTTTTCTTTGGCCAGCGATCGCCAGGGGTTGGTTGCCCGACGCTAAAGGAGTGTTTGAATGACCGAGAAGAAACTGGAAACCACGGTCGACCGCGTCTACCAAGGGGTTTACGAGGCGATCAGCAAGCGCTCGTTGCGCCCGGGGATGAAGCTGGGCGAGGCCTCATTGGCCGATTTATTCAATGTCAGCCGCACGTCGGTTCGCGCCGCGTTGAAGCAACTGGAGGCCGATGGCCTGGTTACCACCGAGCCCAACAAAGGTGCGTCGGTGTCATTGCCGAGCAATGAAGAGATCCGTTCGCTGTTCGAAACCCGCCGTCTGATCGAGATCGGCATCGTCACTGAACTGTGCCGACGCAAGGACAGCGCGGCGATGCAGGACTTGCGTGAACATCTATTGCTGGAAGACGAAGCGCACGCTGCCGGTGACCACGAACGGTTGATTCATCTGCTCGGCGAATTCCACATCAAACTGGCGCGCAGCCTCAACAACCCGGTGTTGCTCGACTGGTTCCAGAAGCTGATCTCGCGCGCCTCGCTGTATGCCGCCGCACTGGACGACGACAGCCATGAAGTGTGCCGCGATGACGAACACCTGCGCCTGATCGAATACATCGAGGCTGGCAATCAGAGCGCTGCCATCGAGCTGACCTGCATGCATTTGAACGGCATCGAAAAAGCCATTCTCGACGTCGCCGCGAAGATGAAAACTGGCTACCATCCGCTCAAGCACCTGATCGGAGTCTAGTCTCCGAGCGGGGACGAAATCGGCTATACCTCTTATGAAACCAATACGACTGAAGACGCTCGAAACAGACGGGCGTCGCGTCGTTCTGGCGTCGCGATTTATCGGGCAACCACCACAGGACACCGAGTCAGTCGATGCAGTTTTTATCCGATAGCCACGGCTGTGATGGCTGGCAAGGCGAAATGGCCGAACGTATCCGCGCGTTCGACTGGAGCCACACTGAACTGGGCCCACTGAATACCTGGCCTGCGAGCCTGTGCAGCGCGGTGCAATTGATGCTGGCCTCGCCGCTGCCGATGGTCATGCTCTGGGGCCATGCCGGCTACATGATCTACAACGACGCCTATTCGGAATTTGCCGGTGGCCGCCATCCGTATCTGCTCGGCTCCCCCGTGGAGTTGGGCTGGCCAGAAGTTGCCGATTTCAACCGCCATGTAGTCGACACGTGCCTGGCCGGCGGTACCTTGTCGTTTCGCAACAAGGCGCTGGTACTGCTGCGCGATGGTGTCCCCGAGGAGGTTTGGCTCGATCTCTATTACAGTCCCGTTTCCAATGATGCCGGAGCGCCTGCCGGGGTGATGGCAATGGTGGTGGAAACCACCGAGTTCGTGATTTCCGAAAGACTGCGTCAAGAGGCCGAAAACGCCTATCGCGCCGATAACGAACGCGTGCGTCTGGCATTGAATGCGGGGGCGTTGGTCGGTTCATTCGTGTGGGACGTGAAAAACAACCGACTGTCCGCGGATGAGCGTTTTGCCCGCACGTTCTCCTACCCGCTGGATCAGGATCTGAGCAATTTGTCTCAGGACGTTGCCGAGTCGCGCATCCACCCGGATGACTTCGACTGGGTGCAGGAACGAGTCACCCGATGCGTGCAGACCGGCGAGCCATACAACGCCGAATATCGGGTTCGTCGCGGCGACGGTAGCTATTTCTGGGTGCTGGCCAGCGGCGCTTGCCAGTTCAACGAGCACGGCGAACCGCTGCGCTTCCCCGGCGTACTGATCGACATTCATGAGCGCAAGATAGCCGAAGAGTCTCTGCTCAAATTTACCCGCAATCTTGAACAGCGCGTCGCCAATGAAGTCGAGGCACGCCTGGCGGCTGAGGAACAATTGCGCCAGTCGCAGAAGCTTGAATCGATTGGCGGCCTCACCGGCGGCGTGGCTCACGACTTCAATAACCTGCTGCAAGTGATCGCCGGCAATCTGCATTTACTCGCCCGGCATGAGCCTGATAACGCCAACGTGCAGCGCCGCGTCAGTGCCTCGCTGGCAGCGGTGGAGCGCGGCGCCAAACTGTCTTCGCAACTGCTCGCGTTTGCGCGCCGGCAACCGTTGTCGCCGGCGGTGTGCAATCCGCAGCAGATTTTCGATGGCGTCGGCGAATTGCTCCAGCGCGCACTGGGCGAAACCATTCAGATCGATGTGCAATTACCGGCAGAGCCGTGGCACATCAACGTCGACCGCAATCAACTGGAAAACGCCATTCTCAATCTGGCGATCAACGCCCGCGATGCGATGAAGGGCGAAGGCACGATTGGTTTGAGTGCCGCCAACGTTCGGCTCGACAGCGAGTTTTGCGCGGGTAAAGGCATCGTCCCCGGCGAGTTTGTGCGCGTGGCGGTGAGCGATACCGGCGCCGGTATTCCTGCGCAGATACTTGAGCAAGTGTTTGAACCGTTCTTCACCACCAAGGCCGATGGCCAAGGCACGGGGCTGGGTTTGAGCATGGTCTTTGGTTTCGTCAAACAGAGTGGCGGGCATGTCGAGATTGCCAGCCAGGTCGGCGAGGGCACGCGGGTGCAGTTGTACTTCCCGCGCAGCTTGCGCCCGGTTCGCGATGAGGCTCCGAGTGTGGAGAATCTGCAGGGCGGTGGGCACGAGACGATCCTGGTGGTCGAGGACAACGACGCCGTACGTGCCTCGGCGGTCGAGTTGCTGCGCGAGGAAGGCTATCACGTGTTGACGGCCGGTAACGGCGATGTAGCGATGCAGATGTTGCTGGAAGGGATCGAGGTGGATCTGATCTTTACCGACGTGGTCATGCCGGGGTTGATCAAGAGTTCGGATCTGGCGGCGTGGGCCAAAGTGCAGATACCGGCGGTGGCGGTGCTGTTCACCTCCGGGCACACCCGCGACATCATCTCGCGCAATCACCAGTTGAGCCCGGACACGCATTTGCTGAGCAAACCGTACAGCCCGGAAGCGATGTTGCAGATGATTCGTGCGGTGCTTAATGCTTGACTGGGACAGAACCTTGAGCCTACTCGAGCTCTGTAGGGAGTTACCTGTGGCGAGGGGATTTATCCCCGTTCGGCTGCGCAGCAGTCGTAAATCCTGAGAATGCGGTTCAACTGGAAAAATGCAGGGGAGCGCTTCGCACTCCAACGGGGATAAATCCCCTCGCCACAATGAACTCCGCAATCAATGAGGCCTCATTAGTCATAGACGTTTTTTCTGTTCTTCGATCAAGGCCCGCCAATGACTTCCAAGCGTAATTCGAAAGCGCCCGCCGGCATGGTTCGTGTGCGGGGCGCGCGTGAACACAACCTGAAGAACGTCGACATCGACATCCCCCGCGATGCGCTGGTGGTGTTCACCGGCGTGTCCGGCTCGGGAAAATCCTCGCTGGCATTCTCGACCTTGTATGCCGAAGCCCAGCGCCGCTACTTCGAATCCGTCGCACCCTACGCGAGAAGGCTGATCGATCAGGTCGGCGTGCCCGATGTCGATTCAATCGAAGGTCTACCGCCCGCCGTGGCCCTGCAACAACAACGCGGCACGCCAAGCACGCGGTCTTCAGTGGGCAGCGTGACCACATTGTCGAGCCTGATCCGCATGCTCTATTCGCGCGCCGGCAGTTACCCGCCGGGGCAGGCGATGCTGTACGCCGAAGACTTTTCGCCGAACACCCCGCAGGGCGCCTGTCCGGACTGCCATGGCCTCGGCCGGGTCTATGAAGTCACCGAAGCGCTGATGGTGCCCGATCCGAACCTGACCATCCGCCAGCGCGCCGTGGCCTCCTGGCCGCTGGCGTGGCAAGGGCAGAACCTGCGCGACATCCTCGTGACCATGGGCATCGACGTCGACATTCCGTGGAAGAAACTGCCGAAAAAGCAGCGCGACTGGATTCTCTTCACCGAGGAAACCCCGACCGTGCCGGTGTACGCCGGGCTGACCCCGGAAGAAACCCGCGTCGCCCTCAAGCGCAAAATGGAGCCGAGCTACCAGGGCACCTTCACCGGCGCGCGTCGCTACATCCTGCACACGTTCACCCATTCGCAAAGTGCGTTGATGAAGAAGCGTGTTTCGCAATTCATGCTCGGCAGTCCCTGCCCGTTATGTGACGGCAAACGCCTTAAGCGTGAAGCGTTGTCGGTGACCTTTGCCGGGTACGACATTGGTGAGTTGTCGCAGATGCCGTTGTTGCAAGTGGCCGAGGTGCTGCGACCGGTAGCTGCGGCGAGCTATCTGCAGCACGCCGAAGAAACCGGCGAAACCCTGAGCCATGCGCAAACCCGCGAGGCTCGTCAGCAAAGGGTGGCCCACGGCGGCAGTGGTCACGCGAGTGCGCCGGATGTGCGACACACGCCGAACCTGTCGCTGGAGAAGCGTCTGGCGGCGCAGCGCATTGCCGAGGATCTGCTGGAGCGCGTCAGCACCCTGACCGATCTCGGTCTCGGCTATCTGGCGCTGGAGCGCAGCACGCCGACGTTGTCGTCCGGTGAGCTGCAACGCTTGCGCCTGGCGACGCAACTGGGCTCGCAGTTGTTCGGCGTGATCTATGTGCTCGATGAACCTTCTGCCGGTTTGCATCCAGCGGATGGCGAGGCGTTGTTCGAAGCTTTGCAGCGGCTGAAGGCGGATGGCAACACGCTGTTCGTGGTAGAGCATGATCTGGAAACCATGCGCCGCGCTGACTGGTTGATCGACGTGGGCCCGGCGGCGGGCGAGAAGGGCGGGCAGGTGTTGTACAGCGGCCCTCCGGCGGGATTGGCCGATATTAAAGAGTCGCAAACCCGCGCTTATCTGTTCGCTGAAACCCAGCGGCAAACCCGCGCCGCGCGCAAGCCGACGGCGTGGCTCAAGCTTGATGGCATCACCCGCAATAACCTCAACAACCTCAGTGCTGAATTTCCCTTGGGCTGTTTTACCTCGGTCACCGGTGTCTCCGGCTCGGGCAAGTCGAGTCTGGTCAGTCAGGCATTGCTCGAACTGGTCGGCGCGCAACTGGGGCGGCCGACGGTTGAAAACGAAGCGGAAGAAATTAGCCTCGAAGACGATGCGCCGCAGCTCAGCAGCGGCCAGGTCACGGCTGGACTGGAATCGATCAAACGGCTGGTGCAAGTTGATCAGAAACCCATCGGCCGCACACCGCGCTCCAATCTGGCGACCTACACCGGGCTGTTCGACAACGTGCGCAAGCTGTTCGCCGCCACCCCCGAGGCGCGCGCGGCGGGGTACGACGCCGGGCAGTTTTCTTTCAACGTCGCCAAGGGCCGTTGCGCCACGTGCGAGGGTGAAGGGTTTGTCAGTGTGGAATTGTTGTTTATGCCCAGCGTGTATGCGCCGTGCCCGACCTGTCATGGCGCGCGGTACAACCCGCAGACGCTGGCGGTGCTGTGGGAGGGCTTGAGCATCGCGCAGGTGCTGCAATTGACGGTCGATGAGGCGGTGACGGTGTTTGCCGGGCAGCCGGGGATTCGTCGTTCGCTGGAAGTGCTGCGTGATATTGGCCTCGGATATTTGCGCCTCGGGCAACCGGCCACAGAGTTGTCCGGCGGTGAAGCACAGCGGATCAAACTGGCTACCGAGTTGCAACGCAATCAACGCGGCGCGACGTTGTATGTGCTGGATGAACCGACCACAGGATTGCATCCGCGCGATGTTGACCGGTTGCTGGAGCAGCTCGATACGCTGGTGACGGCGGAGCATACGGTGATTGTGGTCGAGCACGAAATGCGCGTGGTCGCGCAGAGTGACTGGGTGATCGACATCGGCCCGGGTGCGGGCGATCAGGGCGGCAAGATTGTGGTGGCGGGCACGCCGCAGAAGGTTGCGGCGAGCAAGAAGAGCAAGACTGCGCCGTTTCTGGCCCGGGCGTTGAGCCGATAGGTGTATTGGCCGGGCTGGCCTCTTCGCGAGCAAGCTCAGCTCCTACGATGGTTCCGAGTACACCGCAGAACACCGTGGGAGCTGGCTTGCCAGCGATGGCGATCTGTCAGGCACCGTCGAGGGTGCGGCGTACCTTGTCGAGCAGTTCGCTGATCTGGAATGGTTTGACCAGCATGTCCATGCCTGTCCCGAGAAACACCTGCCGATTGATCGCCGTTTCCGCATACCCGGTCATAAACAGGATCGGCAAACCCTCACGCCAGCCCCGCGCCACGTCCGCCAGTTCCCGCCCGCTCATGCGCGGTAGGCCGACATCAGTCAGCAGCAGATTGATCGACGCATCGTTCTGCAATCGTTCCAGCGCCGTTTCGATATCCGCCGCTTGGGTGCAGCGATAACCGGCATCCTCCAGCACTTCAGTGACAAACATCCGCACCGACGGCATGTCCTCTACGATCAGCACATGCTCGCCAGTCCCCTGCGGATCGACCACTGGCGCCGGAATGTCAGCACCGGTCGGGTCACTGGTCGCCGGCAACATGATTGTCACTTCGGTACCCCGTCGTGCCACGCTGCGAATGTGCGCATCGCCGCCGGACTGGCGGGCGAAACCGTAAATCGTCGACAGCCCCAACCCCGTGCCCTGGCCCAGCGGTTTGGTGGTGAAGAACGGATCGAAGACCTTGTCGATTACGTTGTGCTCGATGCCCGTGCCGTCATCCCGCACCGACAGGGCGACGTAAGCGCCATCGGCCAGATTCGGATCGCCATGGGAATAAGCGGCGTAGGTGTTGACCCAGACATTACCGCCCGACGGCAGCGCATCGCGGGCGTTGATCACCAGATTGAGCACCGCACTTTCCAGCTGCACCGGGTCGACCAGCGCAATCGCCGGTTTGCTGGTCAGCTCAAGCTTGAGGTTGATGCGTTCGCCGATGGTGCGGGTCAGCAGTTCTTCCAGCGAACGCACATGCTCGTTGATGTCCACCGGCCGCGTGTCCAGCGGTTGCTGACGGGCGAAGGCCAGCAAGCGATGGGTGAGGGCGGCGGCGCTCATTGCCGAGCTCAGTGCCGCTTTGGCGTAGAACTGCACTTTTTCCGGTCGATCGTCAGCCACGCGTTTCTGAATCAATTCCAGGCTGGTGATGATGCCGGTCAGCAGGTTGTTGAAGTCGTGGGCGATGCCGCCGGTGAGTTTGCCCAGCGCATCCATTTTCTGCACTTGCAGCAGTTGCGATTCTGCACGCACACGCTCGGCGACTTCCTTGGCCAGTTGCGTGGTGGTGTCGTCCAGTCGCGCCAGGTGCGAGCGTTCGCGATGACGGTGTTCGGTGACGTCTTCGACGAACACCAGGCTCAGCTCCGGCGTACGGTACGGCGAAATCTGCCATTCAGTCTCGCGAAGCTCACCGAGCACGCGCATGTTCAGCGTGCCTTTCCAGCGTTCGCCATCGACCAGGCGCAGGCGCAGTTCGTTGAGGATTGCGCTTTGATCGTCGGCGAAGCATTCGCGCAGGGTTTGCGGATCCTGATTGTCGAGAATCAGTTGGGCGAAGGCGTGATTACATTCATGCACTTTCAAATGCGCGTCGAGCACAGCAATCGGTGCCGAGACGTTGGCGAAAATCTCGCGGAATCGCGCCTCGCTCTCACGCAGGGCGTTTTCGGTGTCGCGCACTCGCAGCAGTGTGCGCAGGGTCGCGAGCAACACGTCCGGGTCGACCGGGTGAATCAAGTAAGCATCGGCGCCAGCATCGAGGCCGGTGATGATGTCGCCGGTCTGGATCGAGGCGGCGGACACGTGGATCACTGGCAGCAACGCGGTGCGCGCATCGGCACGCAAGATGCGCACAATGTCGAAACCGCTCATGTCCGGCAGGTTGACGTCGAGGATCAGCGCATCTAGCGGTTCGCTCTCGATCAGCGCCAGCCCGTCAGTCCCAGTGCCGGCCTCCAGCACTTGGTAGTCGTGGCGTTCCAGGCGCCGGCGCAGGGCGTAGCGGGTGGCGACGTTGTCGTCGACGATCAACAGGCGGATGTCACGTTTCATCGACGTTCTCCAGAGCGATCGCCAGCGGAATGATCACGAAGAAGGTCGAACCGACCCCCGGCGTGCTTTCAAGTCCGACTTCACCGCCCAGCAGGGCCGCGAAGCGTTTACACAGCGACAGGCCCAGCCCGGTGCCGCGCAGACGTTTCTGCAACGGCGAGTCGACCTGGGAAAAGTCCTCGAACAATGCGCCATGCAGCTCGGCAGCGATACCAATACCGGTGTCGCTGACGGCAAAACGTACTTTGTCGATGCCTTCCAGCCGCGCCGACACCCGCACTTCGCCACGGGTGGTGAACTTCAGCGAGTTGGAAATGAAGTTGCGCAGGATCTGCGCGAGTTTCTTGTCATCGGTATACAGCCGTGGCAGGCCGACCGGTTCTTCGAAAATCAGATCGACCGCCGAAGCATCGACAATCGGCCGGAACATCCCGCGCAGTGCCGAGAACAGGTCGAACATGTCGAACCACGCCGGCGAAATTGTGATGCGCCCGGCCTCGATTTTCGCCAGATCGAGCAAGTCATCGACCATGTCGCTGAGCTCGCGGGCCGCGGTGCTAACGAATGCGACTTGTTTGTGCTGCTCAAGGCTGAGCGGGCCGTCGAGTTCATCGGCGAGCAGGCTGTTGATGCTCAGGATCGAGCCCAGCGGCGTGCGGAACTCGTGGCTCATGTACGACAGAAAACGGCTCTTCAAGTCCGAGGCTTGGCGCAGCTCCTCAGCCTGAATATCGAGTTCGGCGTACAGGGCCAGCACGCCCTGGTTGGTTTCATCGAGCTCTTCGCGCAGGGCCGCGGTTTCGCTCTGCAACTGCGCAATCAGCGCGGCCTGTTCGGCGCTGTTGAGAATCGGCGACTCAGCCATGGGCGGCCTCCAGGGCAACGACCAGCACCGTTACATCGTCGCGCCCGCGACAGAAGTCGCGGTGCAGGACGCTGGCTATCACGGCGGGATGGCGGTGCACCAGGCCGGGGTAGTCTTGAAGGTTCCAACGGGACTGCAAGCCGTCGCTGTACATGATCAATAGATGTCCGTTCACGTGAGCATAGTCAAAGGGTCGGGCTTTCCGGTATTGCACGCCAACAATGCCTGGGTGCGAGGCCAGCCCGCGGGATTTGTCGGCGGAGATCAGGCTGGCGCCAATGTTGCCGACGCCGGCAAAAGTCAGACTGTCGCGCAGCGCGTTGAACTGGGTAAACGCGACAGCGCCGCCCCGGCTGCCGATCATGTCGCGATGCATGTCCTCCATCAGCATGACCGGTTCGGCGAACGGCGTCAGGGCAAAGGTTTCGGCGCCTGCAAGGCCGGCGCGTTCGGCTTCTTCGCCATGGCCCAGACCGTCGATGATCAACGCACTGATGTTGCCGTCCTCATAGGCCAGGTGCCAGACGTCACCGCACGCGGGATCGTTGTGCAGCGAGTGCTGGCTGACACCGAAGCGAATGTCGGGCGCCCGGTCAGCGCGCGGATACAGTCGCGCCAACAGCACGGCGCCACGGTTATCGGCGTACACATCAAACACTTCCGCCTGGCGGGAAATCGAGCCGAGACCGATGCCTTGGGTGCCGCCGGTGGAGAAGCCGTCGGCCAGACAAGCCTCCAGATCAAAACCCTGGGCGCGATCCACGGCGAGCATTTCGATGCCGAAACCATCAGGGCGCGGCAACACCCGCAGGTGCATTTCACCGTGGCTGGCGTGCTTGAGTATGTTGCTGGCCAACTCTGTCGCCACCAGTGCAACGCGCCCCGCATCGCGTTCATCGAAGCCATGCCGTTCGGCCAATTGCTGCGCGGTACGCCGTGCATAGCCGATCTGGCTGCTGTCTTCAATTGGCAGCACCTGGGTCAGGCTGGAGCGGATATTCATGTCCATCGGGTAATCGTTATTCGAGTGCCTTTGCCGGGTTCGGTGTCGAGTTCGAACTCTTCTACCAATCGTTTCGCGCCGGTCAGGCCCAGCCCCATGCCGCTGCCGGAGGTCCAGCCATCGGTCATCGCCAGTTTCAAGTCGGGAATGCCGGGGCCTTCATCGCGAAACGTCAGGCGCAGACCGACCTTGTGATCCTCGTCGAGAATCTGCCAGTCCATGTCGCCACCGCCGCCGTAGACCATGGTGTTGCGCGCCAGCTCGCTGACCGCCGTGACCATTTTGGTCAGGTCGATCAGGCGCATGCCGCACTCAGTGGCGAGCTTGCGCGCGGTCTGACGCGCGAGTACCACGTCTTGCTCGATATGGATCGGTTGAGTACCGCTACTGCGCACGGTCATTGTTGCAATACTCGTTCTCGCAGCAGTTTCATCCCTCGCTCGACGTTCAGCGCAGTGCTCACGCCGGGCAAGGTCATGCCGAGTTCAACCAGGGTGATCGCGACGGCGGGCTGCATGCCGACCAACACGGTTTCGGCGTCCATGATTTTCGACAGGCCGGAAATCGTGCCGATCATCCGGCCGATGAACGAGTCGACCATGTCCAGCGCCGAGATGTCGATCAACACCCCGCGCGCCGAGGTTTTGCTGATGCGTTCGGACAAATCGTCCTGCAGGGTGAGGGCGAGTTGGTCATGCATGTCGACCTGAATGGTCACCAGCAGAAAGTCGCCCATCTGAAGAATCGGGATACGTTCCATGCTTAAGCCGTCTTGACGAGGCTGATACCCAGACGGGTCAGGGCCAGTTTCAACGCGTCTGCCAGGTTGGCTTTGGTGACCACGCCTTGCAGGTCGAGACCAAGGTGGACGATGGTTTGCGCGATTTGCGGACGCACGCCGCTGATGATGCAGTCAGCGCCCATCAGACGAATCGCGGTGACGGTTTTCAGCAGATGCTGCGCAACCAGGGTGTCGACCGTCGGCACGCCGGTGATGTCGATGATGGCGATTTCCGAACCGGTGTCGACGATGCGTTGCAGCAGCGACTCCATCACCACTTGCGTGCGTTGCGAATCGAGGGTGCCGATCATCGGCAGCGCCAAAACGCCGTCCCACAGCTTGACCACCGGGGTCGACAGCTCCAGCAGTTCTTCCTGCTGACGCTTGATCACCGCTTCACGGGATTTCTGGAACGTGCGGATGGTGTGCATGCCGAACGCGTCGAGCAGCTCGGAGATTTCCCAGAGTTGTTCGGCGAGCAGCGCCGGTTGTTCTTTGTAGTGAGCTTGCAGCAGGTTAAACAGCGGGCCTTTGAGGGCGAAAATGAAGCTGGCGGTTTGCTGCGAATCCTGGCCGAGCAGGGCGCGACTGTGCGAGAGCTTTTCGAGGAACTGACGGGTCGCCTCCCAACCTGGCGTGGCGATGTTGGTGCCGTTGTCGTTCTCGAGACCGCTGACCACCAATTGCAGAAATTCGGAGGTTTGTTGCTGCAGGTCGTGTTCTTTCAGATTGCGCGTGGAACCGCTGGCTTGCAGGCCGTTGATCCATTCGCTCAGCAGTTGCGTTTGCTTGTTTTTCATCGCATCGAGTGTGCTGTTCTGCAGTGCTGCCATGTGCCTGTTGCTCCGTAACGAATTTGGGGCCGATTCGATAAAAATTGATCGGCGCGAAGACATCGACATTTGCCGTTCTAAATAGTTGTTCGATCCCGCCAGGATATTTTTGATCTGGCGCAACGAACGCCCCGGTAACTCTAGTCGGCGTGACGGGGAGTGGAGATGTTTTGAACGTTGACGTGGTGCAGGCTTCGAATCTTCAAGGCCCGGCTGGTTTCAGTCGCGCTTGCTTTGACGAACGAGGTGATTATGAACGAGCAAACCAATCCGCAACAGAATCAATCCTCCGAACCGATCAACCGTAACGATCCGGCAATCGATCCGCAAGTGCCGGGGCAGCTTGCGCCGACGCAGCAGCAGGGTGAGGATGGGCAGGCGCAAAGCGCCGATCCGGCGGTGGATCAGAAGAACAAGCATACGGACAATGACAACGAGTTCAGCCCGGGGTTTGAGCCTAAGCCGGATCGGGCAGAACCGGGGGAGGAGACGGATGCGGATATTGATACGGATGGGGGTTGAGGTTGGCCGTAAATGATGAAGCCGCATCTTCTGGATGCGGCTTTTTTTTGCTTGGTTATCGTGGTGTGGCTTAAATCGATCCCCCTCACCCCATCCCTCTCCCCCAAGGGGTAGAGGGGGAAGGGAGCCGATCTTTGTGTTGTTCAAAATCAGAGTTCGACTCTGGATTTCGATACTTCAACCTGAGTTAGCGTCTGGATCATGAGTTCGATGCAGACCTTTCAGGTCGACGTACCTCGAACATTCAACTCAGTCGGCCCCCTCTACCTCCGGGAGAGGGCTGGGGTGAGGGTAAAGCTCTTACTTACTAGGATGCTTGGCCTGCAGCTCTTTCGCAGCCGCCAGATGTTTCTCCAGCCCCGGCAACATTTTCTGCGCAAACGCTTTCAATTCAGTCGCGCCCTTGACCTTGTCATCCGTCACGGTATTCGCCTGTTTCTTGAACAGCTCAATGGTCTCTTCGTGCGCCTTCACCTGATTGTTGGCGTAGGCCGCATCAAACGACTCATCACGCATGTCGAGGATTTTTTCCTTGGCCTGTTTGACCAGCGTCGTGGTATCCGGCACCTCGATATCGTTGGCCTTGGCAATGCTCGCCAGCTCATCGTTAGCCTTGCCATGGTCAGTGATCATCATGTTGGCAAACGCTTTAATATCCGCCGATGAGCTCTTTTCCAGGGCCAGGCGACTCGCTTCGATTTCAGCGATACCACCGGCGGCGGCGTTATCGACGAAGTCATTGTCAGTCGCGGCGAAAGCGCTGCCCATACCGGTGCTCAAAGCGACAGCCAAAAACAGATGACGCAAGTTGAATCCGTCCATTGGTGTATCTCCACGCAGGTTTTTGTTGGTGATACTCAATGGAGGCAGCGCGACGTTTAAAGGTTTTATCGCATTTGCGACAGGGCGACGAACGGGCACCGCTGGTCTGACAGGTGGTCGACAGAACGCCCCAACCGAGGCCATTCTGATAACTGGCCTGCGCAATCGGTCGCGCGGGCCAGCCGATCAATTGACGGAGGTGTTCCATGCCGGTGACTCATGACTTGTTACAGGATTTGAAGCTTACGAAGGAAGAGATCCAGCAAAAACGCACCGCGGATCCACATCTGGACGCACTGATCAACAAGTATTCCCAGGCAGACGCCGATGTAGTCAAGGCCGAGACGGCGACCTCGGATGCGCCCAGCGATGACACGCTGAAAAAACTCAAAGAGAAACGCTTGCAGGTCAAAGACAAGATTGTCGAGCAATTGCAGGCGCGATCCTGAAGGCTGGTTGATCCGCCGACCATCGGTTGCGGATTGACTGGAACGACAGCCCCGACTGGCACCTCGAATGTTCAGAGTCTTCAATCATCGACTCTTTGCGAGGTGCCTTATGAACGATCCCAAATTCCCCAGTGAAGAGCAGGGCGCTTTTGACCCGGTTCCGACGCATCCTGAGCCGAATAGCCCGGCGCACACGACGGCTAATCCGGAAGAGCCGGATGAGGATTTGCCGGAAGACGAAGATCCCGACAAATTCGATAAATCCAGTAACTGACTGACGCCTTCGCGGGCAAGCCTTGCTCCTACAGATGATTGCAATTCAACTGTAGGAGCAAGGC
>NZ_JASCPK010000094.1:0-23222 GCF_029959385.1 Pseudomonas sp. PS01303 | reverse complement strand
GCTGCGCAGCGGCCCCCGCTTCTAAACTGAAAAAGCAGGGGCCTGCTGCGCAGCCCAACGGGGATAAATCCCCTCGCCACAGGTTAACTTTCATAGCTGAAAAAGCCTGCTTTTCAGGGCAGGCTTTTGGTTTTGCTATTTCGGTTTATTTCTGCTGAGCCGTCAGCGCCGAGTAGCCATTCATCAGGTTTCGATAGTTAGGAATCCGCTGCGACAGCAAGTTACCCAACCCTTCGATATCGTTGCGCCAGTCGCGATGCAGCTCACACGCCACCGAGAACCAGTTCATCAACTGCGCACCGGCCTGCGTCATGCGGCTCCACGCCGCTTGCTGCACGGTGGTATTGAAAGTACCGGACGCATCCGTCACCACAAACACCTCAAACCCTTCCGCCAGCGCCGACAGCGTCGGGAACGCCACACACACATCCGTCACCACACCGGCAATGATGATCTGCTTGCGACCCGTTGCCTTGATAGCCTTAACAAAATCTTCGTTATCCCAAGCGTTGATCTGACCTGGGCGAGCAATGTACGGCGCATCCGGGAACATCTCTTTCAGCTCCGGCACCAGCGGGCCGTTCGGGCCTTGTTCGAAACTGGTGGTGAGGATGGTCGGCAGGTTGAAGAACTTCGCCAAGTCAGCGAGTGCCAGCACGTTGTTCTTGAACTCGTTCGGCGAGAAGTCCTGCACCAGCGAAATCAAACCGGTCTGGTGATCAACCAGCAGCACGATAGCGTCGTCTTTGTTCAAGCGGTTGTAGGTTGGAGTGGTCATGGTGTGCGTCCTTTTTCAATGTTGGATTTGTTGTTGCGTTCAAGTTGGGTACAGATTACTGACGCATTGAAAAAGGATAAATCGGCTGAAAAGCGTTTCACCGTCAACTCAAATGGGACAATAAGCATTTGTACATTTGCCGTATCAATCCTTGCTGACGGGTCAGGCGCTGTCTGGCAAATTTGCAGATCAGACACCATGCTATGATTTGAGGGAGAAAAATTGAGGACGTTGAAAATGACCGACAGTGTCGCCACTGAAGTTCGTAAGCTCGCCAAAGCGCATAAGGTTACCGGCGATCGCGATAGCCTGAGCCGCATGGCAGTGACGATTACGCGTCTGGCAGGTGATGCCGTCGAACTCGATGGCGTTGAACAATTGCTCGTCAACCTGAAAAGGAAAGGCGTGCTGAGCAAGTCTGAAATCATGGCCCTTCAGGGCCGGTACCTTCAGGAAAAAAGGCGCAGCAATAAGCAGCTCAGCGCATGACTTTCGATCCCTTCGGCGATTTCGACACTGAAGGCTATCTGCAAAACTCGCTTAAGTTGAAAGACCCTCTCGAAGTCAAAGAATCTGAACATCTCGCCTTTGAAGCAAGCATCGATGACGCACTAGCCTATCTGGCCAAGAAAAAGTCCATCGACTACAAAGCCGTACTTAAAACACACGAAACCCTTTTCTCCGGTTTTTACCCTTGGGCAGGTAAAGACAGGAACGAACTCGTGCCCCACCTGGCTGTTTTCAAGGGATCACCGGACGATCCTCGCCATACCGTATTCGAACGCCCCGAGCTGATCAAAAGGTCAGTCGAATACGCATTGGAGCTCGCCGCAAACAAAAAACGCTTCCGGGATCGTCCAGGCGAGGTGATGGGACAGCTTGCGTCCGCCCACCCGTTCCTCGATGGCAATGGCCGCACGATTTTGCTCATCTACATGGAGTTGAGCTACCGCGCCAGATTCGCAATCGACTGGTCAAAAACAAATAAAGACGTTTACCTGCGCGCGCTCAGTGACGAAATTGGCGCCCCTTGCGAAGGTCATCTCGATGAATACCTTCGACCATTCGTAATGGATATCACCAGCCGAGACGAATGGCCGGAAATGATTGGTGGGATAAAGGGACTGGATGGTTTGGACAAGGAAGGCATCACCTATGAAAAACTGGATAATCCCGAAGTCCAGAAACTCTACAAGACTTACAGAGCAAAACCTCTTGAATGACGCGTGAAGTGTGCGAGAGCCCATTTGTGGCCCTTCAGGAACATTGCGCTGCATCTGACGGCACAGGTAATATTGAGAGAGATTCTCACTAACATCTGGAAAAGCCCACCAGTGCACTCTCCTCCGTCCAGCAAGCTGGGATTTTTCTTCAGCGATCATCACCGTTGGCTGCTGCAACATATCAATCGCCAGGTGCGCAACCATGCGGACGCCGAGGACACCGTTGCCGATACGTTTTGCCAATTGCTGGTGGCGCGCGTTGATCCGGACAGCATCGAACAGCCGCGCGCTTACCTGTCGACCATTGCCCGTCGTCTGGTGTTTGATCGTCATCGCCGGCGCAAGCTGGAGTTGGCCTACCTTGAGCGTTTGTCGACGCTGCCCGAAGCACTGGCGCCCTCCCCTGAAGAACAATTGCAACTGATCGAAGCGCTGGTCGCGATTGACCGCGCCATTGATGGCTTGCCGCTGATCGTCAAAACCACGTTCCTCTATAGCCAACTCGATGGCCTCAGCTATGTGGCG
The DNA here is from genome assembly GCF_029959385.1 of Pseudomonas sp. PS01303. Classification (NCBI taxonomy): domain Bacteria; kingdom Pseudomonadati; phylum Pseudomonadota; class Gammaproteobacteria; order Pseudomonadales; family Pseudomonadaceae; genus Pseudomonas; species Pseudomonas sp. PS01303. The sequence goes on along the minus strand of NZ_JASCPK010000094.1, from coordinate 20,696 downwards.
ATTGCGCAGAAACTCGGGTTGTCGGAACGCACGGTCAGTCGCTACATGAAACAGGCGTTGCTGCAGTGCTATCTGTGCGAGGTGGCGCCATGAGCAAGCGGCGCATCGACCCGGTCACCGAGCAGGCCATCGACTGGATGGTCAAGCTGCGCGCCGGCACGCCCGACGCCAGACTGCAGGAGCGTTTCAACGCCTGGTTGTTGATGGATCGCGCGCACCGTCAGGCTTGGGACACATTGCAGGAACGCCTCGGTGATACGTTCAAACCGTTTCGCACGCTGGATCAACGGTTACCCGGTCAGGCCGGCGAAGCTCGTCAGGTCTTGTTGAAGCCACAGGCTTCGCGGCGCGACGCCTTGCGCGTAATCGCCGGTCTCGGCCTGCTCGGCGGCGGTCTGTTGCTGGGCAGCAAAACTCAGCTCGGCGAGTCGCTGCTGGCCGATTTGCACACCGCTCGCGGTCATCGGCAGATCTTCAATCTGGTCGATGGCAGCCGCTTGAGCCTGAATGCCGAGAGCGCGGTGGATCTGCGTTTCAATGACCGCCAGCGCCTGGTCATCCTGCGCCGGGGCGAGCTGGTGATCGATGTCGCGCCGGATGCGAATCGCCCACTGATCGTACGCACCGCCGAGGGCGAAATGCGCGCGTTGGGCACTCGCTTCCTCGTCGCTCAGGAAGCGGACGCCAGCCGCCTGGTGGTGTTGCAGCATTCGGTCGAAGCGCGGTTGTTCGATGGCACCACGCAAGTGGTCAAGGAAGGTCAGGCAGCGCTGCTCTCCACGCGCAACATCACCTTGGCCAGCGACGATGAACGCGGTCGCGCCGAATGGTTGAACGGCCGCTTGAACGTGCTCGATGAATCCCTCGAACAAGTGATCGACGCACTGCGCCCTTATCATCGCGGATTCCTGCGCGTCGCCCCCGAAGTGCGCGGCTTGCGCGTGCAAGGCGTGTTCCCGCTCGACGCCCCCGATCGAACCCTGGACGCCTTGGCCGAAACCCTGCCAATCCGCATCAATCGCTACAGCCCGTGGCTGACCATGATCAGCAAACGATGAATGCGAAAAAATATTTTATGGAAATCATTCTTGTTTGTGTCCGGTTTTCATTTCTCATCCGACCTATCTCCTGAAGCTTTAACAAAAACAGGAGATTGTTGTGTTCAACACGTGGCCCCGTAACCTTTCTGCAGCCGTTGCTCTGGCGACACTGAGCACCTCAGCGCTGGCGCAAGACTTATCGTTCAACCTGCCGGCCGGCCCACTCGCCAGTACGCTAAACGCGATTGCCGGCCAGAGCGGGCAGATCATTTCGCTGGAACCCGCGCTGGTTCAGGGCAAGCGCGCGCCGGCGGTGATCGGGCAGATGCCGGCCGAGCAAGCGCTGCAAAAGGCACTCGCGGGCAGCGGTTTGCAGTTGCGCGTCACGGGGCAAGGCAACTTCAGTGTCGAGCCGGCCAGCGACAACAGCGCCTCGCTGCAACTGGACGCCACCAACATCGTTGAACGCAGCCTCGACAGCACCACGACTGAAGGCTCCGGTTCTTACGCTGCACGCGCCGTAACCATCGGCAAAGGCACGCACACGCTCAAGGAAATTCCGCAGTCGATCACCGTGATGACGCGCAAGCAGCTGGATGATCAGGATCTGGTTGATCTGAAAGATGCGGTCAACAAAACCACCGGTCTGGTCGGCGTTCAGGGCGTGGGTAAAGGCATGATCATTACCTCGCGCGGCTTTCAGATCGATGACTGGCAGTACGACGGCGTGCCCATCCCGCGTAACACTTACGCTTTGGGCAACTGGGCGACGCAGGATCTGATTTTCTTCGACCGCGTGGAAATCCTCCGTGGTGCTTCCGGCCTGCTGCAAGGCACCGGCAGCCCCGGCGGCGCGATCAATCTGGTGCGCAAGCGCGGGCAAAACACGCCGACCGTGACCATCACCGGCAAGGCCGGTTCGTGGGATCACTACGGCCTGCAACTGGACGCCGGCGGCCCGTTGAATTCGACGGGCAACGTGCGCGGTCGCTTCGTTGCCGACGAAGACCAGAGCCAATCGTTCGTCGATTACGAATGGAGCAAAACCCACTCGCTGTACGGCGCGCTGGACTTTGATCTGCGTGACGACACCACACTCGGTCTGGCGATCAGCAACTCCGATGGCGAGTCACGCCCGATGATCCGTGGCCTGCCCCGCTACTCCGACGGCAAGCCGCTGAATGTGCCGCGCTCGACCTACGGCGGCGCGCGCTGGAACCATCTGGACATCGACGTCACCACGCTGTACGCCGATCTCGAGCACCGCTTCAACGACGATTGGGCGTTCAAGGTCGGCGCGGTGCGCATGGACGAAACCAACAAGGGCAAAAGCCAGCGCCTGCAAACCAGCGGCGACGGGATCAATCCCGATGGCAGCGGCATTCAGTACGCCGATTTCGCCACCGATTTCGACGCGACCAAACTCGGTCTGGACATGAACGTCACCGGTCACTTCGACGCCTTGTCCATGGCCCACGAAGTGATGCTCGGCGGCAACTATTCCAAATACACCTCCGACGATAAATTCGCCCGAACCTTTAACAACAACACCACCGACACGATCTTCGACATCGATCACGATCGCCCGGACATCAGCTACGAAGGCATCCTCAACACACCGGGCGGCCAAGCCACACCGAGCAAGTACGACGTTCGCCAGAAGGGTTTGTATGGCAGCTGGCGGGTCAAACCGATCGACTCGCTGACCCTCGTACTCGGCTCACGCGTCAGTTGGTATGACTACAGCTACAAGTACGCGACACAGAGAGCCTTCGGTGCGGCGATCGAGCAGCCGGAAAGCACCGCGAACGAAACCGGCGAAGTCACGCCGTACGCCGGTATCGTCTATGACCTGAGCCGCGAATGGGCGGTCTACGCCAGCTACACCGATGTGTTCGAACCGCAAACCAACCGCGACGCCAGCGGTTCAACGCTGAAACCAGTGGTCGGCAGTAACTACGAAGTCGGCCTCAAGGGCGAATTGATGGACGGCCGGGTCAACACCTCGCTGGCCGTGTTCCGCTACGACCAGGAAAACCGCGCCATCAACGACCTCGCGTCGGGCATGATCTGCGACGGTTGGTATTGCTCCAACGCCGCCGGCAAAGTCCGCAGCCAGGGCATTGAAGCCGAGATCAGCGGCGAAGTGCTGACCAACCTGCAACTGTTCGCCGGCTACACCTACAACACCACCAAGTACCTCGATGACCCGGATAACGAAGGCAAAGTCTTCAGCACCTGGACACCGAAACACATGCTGCGCGTGTGGGGCGATTACCAGTTCAGCGGCGACTGGGAACGCGTCAGCACCGGCCTCGGTTTCACCACGCAAAGCCATACGCTGGGTTACGAACACACCTACGACGTGGCCGGTTACACCGTGTGGAGCGCTCGCCTCGGCTACCAGTTGAGCAAGGAAATTGGCCTGGCAGTGAACGCCAACAACCTGTTCGACAAACGCTACTACACCTCCGCGTATAACCAGCTCAACGGCAACAACAACTTTGGCGACCCGCGCAACGTGATGTTCAGCGTGAAGTACACGCCTGAGTTTTAAGGCACTCAATGGGTTCAGCGGTTGGCGGCTGAACCCATTGCTTGACCGACACCCCGCGCAACAGAAAATGCGACAACGCTGGAATCAACACCAGTGCTCCGAGCATGTTCCACAGGAACATGAACGTCAGCAAAATCCCCATGTCCGCCTGAAACTTGATCGGCGACCAGACCCAGCACACCACGCCCGCCGCCAAGGTGATCCCGACCAGCCCAACCACGCGCCCGGTGAACGCCACGGCGTTGCGATACGCTGCGGATAACGGCAAACCTTGACGCTGATAGTGCAACTGCACGCTGAGCAGGTACAGCGCGTAATCGACGCCAATGCCCACGCCCAAAGCGATTACTGGCAACGTCGCGACTTTCACGCCAATGCCCATGACTACCATCAACGCTTCACACAAAATCGACGTCAGCACCAGCGGCAACAACGCCACCAGCGTCGCGCGCCAACTGCGGAAGGTCACCAGACAAAACAACGTGACGGCGGCGTACACGTACAGCAGCATGGTGCGATTGGCTTCGCGCACGACGATATTGGTCGCCGCCTCGATGCCGGCACTGCCCGCCGCTAGCAAAAACTGGCGCTCGTCGCTGCTGTTTTCACGGGCAAAGCGGTCGGCAATCGCGACCACCTCGTCGAGGGTCTCGGCCTTGTGATCCTTGAGAAAAGCAATCACCGGCATCACCGAGCAATCGGTGTTGAACAGTTCTGGCGAGTTGACCGAAGCCTGCTGCGCGGCATAGTTGAGGACATCTTGATTGCGCTGGATGCTGCTGAGTTTCGGGTTGCCCTCATAGGTACCGGCGGTGATCTGCCGAACCGCGTTGACCAGCGAAACAGTGGCCTGTACTCCCGAAGACTGTTGCAGTTCCCACGCCAGCCGATCGGCGAGGATCAGTGTTTTGTAGCTCAGGCAGCCCTCGGGCGGGGTCTTGATCATCACCGCGAACAGGTCGCTGGACAGTGCGTAATGCGCAGTGATCCAGGCGTTATCGCGGTTGTAGCGGGAGTCGGCGCGCAGTTCAGGCGCACCGCTTTCCAAGTCACCGACTTTCAGATGCAGGCTGATCGCGAATCCGCCGATCCCCATCAACACCGCCACCAGCACCGCGCCCGTCGCCCACTTGGCGCTGGTGAAGCGGTCGAGACAGTCCCATAACCTGCCGAAACCTTTGTGGCGGTCAGCGCGGGTATCGATTTTCAGCGCACGCTCGGCGGCTTTCGCGCCCACGCCGACATAGGACAGCGCCACCGGCATCAGTAGCAACGAGGTAAAGATCAGCACCGCGACACCGATGCTGGCGGTGATCGCCAGATCCTTGATCACCGGAATGTCGATCAGCATCAGCACGGCAAACCCGACAGCATCCGCCAACAACGCAGTGACACCGGCGATGAACAAGCGGCGAAAGGTATAGCGCGCGGCGACCAGTTTGTGCGTGCCCCGGGCGATGTCCTGCATGATGCCGTTCATCTTTTGCGCGGCGTGGGACACGCCGATGGCAAATATCAGAAAAGGCACCAGCACCGAGTATGGATCGATGGCATAACCCAGCCACGCGACAAGGCCCAGTTGCCAGACCACTGCGACCAACGAGCACCCCACCACCAGCAAGGTACTGCGCACACACCGGGTGTAGAGATAAATGATGAGCAGCGATGTGATCACCGCCAGCGCGAAGAACATCATCACCTGAATCAGGCCATCGATCAGGTCGCCCATCAGCTTGGCAAAGCCGATTACGCGCACTTTGTAAGGGCCATCGCCCTCTTTGCCAGCCTTGCGCGCAGCGCTGTCACCGGCGAATTCGATCTTGTCGCGCAATTGCTCTTCCAGCATCTGCGAGAAGTCACGGTAGTTGATCGGCTGAGCGCCGGCGCCAGCCTTGTCCAGCAACGGCACCACGAGCATGCTCGATTTCAAATCACTCGCCACCAGACTGCCGATGATGCCGGCGCGGGAGATGTTCTGGCGCAACTGCTCGATTTGCTCGGGGGTGCCCTGATAGGCGTCGGGCATCACCGGGCCGCCCTGAAAGCCTTCTTCGGTGACTTCCGTCCAGCGTACCGCCGGGCTCCACAACGACTTCATCCAGGCGCGGTCGACGCCTGCCGTGAGGAACAACTGATCGTTGACCTGTTTGAGCACGTCCAGATAGGCAGGATCGAAAATATCGCCCCGGGTGTTCTCGACCACTACCCGCACCGAGTTGCCAAGACCACGCAGCGCCTGGCGGTTTTCCAGGTAGTTCTGAATGTACGGCTGACTCTGCGGGATCATTTTTTCGAAGCTCGGTTTCAGCTCCAGACGGGTGACGGCCATGTAACCGAGCACCACGGTGATCATGGCCATCAGCAACATGAACAGCGGGCGAAAATTGAACACCATGCGCTCCAGCCGACTGCCGGAGTTGCACTCGAAATCACGTACATCACGGATCACCGGCATGCTGTCTTGTTCGATATTGCCCATATCCGGGTTCTCGCTTTTAGGGTTGTTTTCTTATTCTTTGCGCAGTGTCGAAACACCACGGGTACCAACGACCAGCATCACGCCATCGGCCGTCTGTGCTGCGCCGGTCACCGGTAATGGTTCGGGCTCATGCCGCCATTGCAACTGCGCACCATTGCCCTGGCTGACCAGCATCTGCCCGCCCTGCGTGAACAACCGGTAATGCCCGTCAGTGTCGACAAACCCGGCGGTAATGCTCGTGTGCAAGCCACTGTCCTGCGCGATCCAGTTGCGTCCGCCATCGGTGCTGCGCAGAAGGTTGCCGCGCAGTCCGTAAGCAATCACTTCACCCGGTTTGCCAAGCACGCCGAAAAAACTGCCCTGATAAGGTGTGGGCACGGCGACGAAGCGCTGTTGCGCTGCGTCCCATTTACGCAACAGCCCCTGCTCGCCGGCGATGTACAAAGCATCACCCGTGGCGGCAATCGCATTGAGGTGAAAACCCTGCGGGTTGTCGGTGCGATCCTGAAACGGCATCCAGTGTTTGCCACCGTCCGTGGTGCGCAGGATCAGGTTGAAGACACCGACCGCATAGCCGAGTTGATCATTGGCAAACCAGACGTCGAGCAACGGTTTATCCGCGCCCTGCTCCACCTGCCGCCGGCCTTCAGCAACCAGCAACGGCCATTGCTCGTTAGCCGGTTCGGCGCGGGCCAGTGCCTGATAGTGCTCGATCAGCAACGGCCCGATCTGGCGCCCGTCGAGCTGTTTGCGCCACGTCACCCCGCCGTCGCTGCTGTGCAAAATCACCCCGTCGTTACCGACCGCCCAGCCTTGTGACGGCGAAGAAAAATTCACCGCCGTCAGGTCGCAGCTCACCGGCACGGCGGCCTGTTGCCAATGCTGGCCGCCGTCATCGGAGTAAACGATGTGCCCGCGCTGCCCAACGGCAACCAGTCGTGCCCCTGCCCGGGCCACGCCGGACAGCGCACTGCTGGCTGCCAGGGCACTGACCCTGGCAGGCTGATCCAGCACATCGAAATAGCCGTCCGCGCGGGCGACGCCCTGCAACAGCAGCAGGCACATGCCGAGCGTCACACCGCCGTATTTTTTCTGCCAATACATACCGCGCCCTCTAGCGAATACCGCTGCCGGCCAACGACTCCGACGACCATTGCGCCTTCGAAAGCGGATCGATGTACTTGATGCCGCCGTAAGGCCCGACGACGCCGTTGATGTTGTAGGTGCCGCCGACCAGGTCGTAGATCATGAAAGGGGTCGAGTCCGGCACCTGTTTGTCGTAGCTCTGGCTGAGAAAGGCAAACGAGCCGCGATAAAGCTGTCCACGGGCGTCATATTGGTCGGAGGCCAGCGCTGTCCAGCTGTCCTCATCGAGATAGAAGCGGCGTTTCTGATAGATGTGCCGGGCGCCGGGTTTGAGATTGCCTTCCACCACCCAGACCCGGTGTTTCTCCCAACGCACGTAGTCAGGCGCCACATGATTGGCGGTGGTCAACGCCTTGGGATCCTGCGCATAGGTCAGTTTGTAGGTGTTGTACGGCACGATCATTTCCTGCTTGCCGACCAGCTTCCAGTCGTAGCGATCCAGTGCGCCGTTGAACACGAACACATCGTCATAAGTACCCGCACCGGCAGTGCCCGGGTTCGGCGTGTCGTACGCCAGGTTCGGCGCCAGTTTGACCCTACGCTGCCCCGGCAGGTATTGCCAGGCGCGACGCGGTTGTTGCAACGGGTTGGCGGCGTCCTTGAGCATCATCGCTTCACCCGCACGGCGCGCCGGGCCGGTGTACGTCAGCTTCATCTGGTAATACACGTCAGCGCTGCTGATCGGTTGCGCGAGGTTTTCATAGATCGGGTAGGAGATGAACGCCTGCCCGGTGATGGCCAGACTGGCAACCCCGGCAGCGTCGACATTCCATGAGTCGTATTTTGAGCTGATGTTGACGCCCTGATAGCGCAGCAGGAAATTCCACATCGCTTCGTTGCCCGATTGCGGAATCGGAAACGGCACACCCGGCAGAACATTGTCGACGGCCAGACCACCTTCGAGCGACTTGGCGCCCGTGGCATTTTTCACACCGTTGTCCAGCACCGCTTTAGGCAGCGAGACGGTGCGGTGCGTCGGGTAGACATTGATGTGAAACGTGGCAAAACGCTTGGCCAGTTCGACCGCCGTCGCCGAGAGCTCGCCCTTGTACTGATCCACGTTCTTGCCATCGATCACCAGCAGCGGTTTCTCGTCAGCGAAAGGATCCGGGCGCATGCTGTCGCCGGTTTTGTAGGTGGCCGGCGGTGTGGTCAGCCCGCCTGTATAAGCGGGTATCGAACCGTCGGCATTGGCGGCTTTTTCCGCGCCGACCAGGGTGAGGTTATTGCCCAGTTTGGCCGCATCCTGCGCCGAAACGGCGGCCTGCGCTTGCGCGGCGATCGCCATGGTCAGTGAAACGGCGAGCATTGTAGGGACGAATTTCATCGTGTGGTTCTCCTGTCTTTGAGACTTGAGCCAAGGTTGAATCAGAAGGTGGTTTTCATCGTCAGGTACACGGCGCCACGGTCAGCCGTGGTCGCGCCGCCACCGGAAAACGCCGAGTAACCGCCGCCGTAACAGGCGTAGTTCTGGTTGCCACTGAACGCGTTAGGGGTCGAACCATCGCCTTTGCCGGCCTGGTCGGCGCCGGTGCTCAGGCCGCTGGTGTCGCACTTGTCGGTCTTGCCGAAAGCATCGACGTATTTGAGGTCGATGAAGTATTTGTTGTACGCCACGGCACCGAGGCCGACCGCATAGTTGCCGGTGTTTTTCGCACCGCCACCGGACACCGGCGACACCCCGGCCAGACCGGCGTTGATCGACAGCGGCATATTCAAATCAACACCCGGCAGCACCTGGTACCAGGTCGGCGTAAAGTTGATCGCGATGCCCCAGTTATCCCGGGTGGGCGCGTCGATGCCGCGATAACTGTCCTCGCCTTTGTAGAGGGCTTTGTTCTTGTCATCGAGCTTGAGCAGATTGCTGTAGTACAGCTCGGAGAGCAGGGTTGCCGAATCGAACAGCGGCGTCTTCGGCAGTGACATCAAACCATTGAGCGTCCAGTGCAGCGTGTCACCCGTGGCGCTCATGCTGTCGCCACGGCTTGGCGTGTCGTAGATCACGCCCGTCTCGGCGGTGCGTGCCGGCAACAGCCCTAAACCTGCGCCCAACCCCGCAGGACTGGTCGAGCTGACAATCGCCGGAATGCTCGCCAGTGGCATGTTGTGCCGGATGTTGAGATCCGAGCCGACGCTCACCCCGCCCACGTCCTTGGACAAACTCAGGCCGAAAATCTGAATGTTGTCGGCGTACGCCAGTTGGTAACTGCTGGTGCTCAATGAGTTGAGGATGTTGACGACGCCCGGCACTTGCCCCGCCGGGCGGCTGCCGTTGGCATTCAGCGATGTCAGGCCGGTGGCATTCAACCAGGCTTGAGGGAGAATGTCGGAGGTCTTGCGGTAGTAAAAACCGAGCGTGCCGTCGAGCCACGCAGGCGACCACTTGGCCATGACACCCCAGTCACCGCTGCTGCCCGGTGTCAGGTCATGCCCGCGACGCACATTGGTCAGGCCGTTGCACGGAGCGACGCCGCAGCCCAGCGGGCTGCCGGGCACCACGCCATTGGTGTTGCCGAGCAGAAAAGATTGCGCACCGAAACCAACCAGATCGGAGCCGCCGTAATAAGTGCCGGCCTCCGGCAAGCGAGCAGCGTCCCAATCAAGAAAGTACTGAGCACCCAGCGTCAGCTCAGGGTTGACGGTGAACGACGTCGATAATTGCTTGCGCGGGACGAACAGCTCCTTGGCTTCAGTGCCGGGCGACGCCGACAGTTTCGCCAGATCCAGGCCGGACTGGCCGTAGCTGACCGAATGCACCGGGTTGAGCAGCGTTTCGCCCCAGAACACGTTGTGTTGACCAGCCTTGAGGCTCAGCAGCGATTGCTCGCCGACTTCCGTGTTGTAAAACACAAAAGCATCGAGAATTTCCCCGGAAGGCCCGGTGTAATAACGCTGTGCGTAGCGACTCAGGTGCGGGCTGCCGTTGCCGACGTTGTCTTGGCTGACGCCGGCCAGACGTGGGTCATTGGCGACCAGACCCGATCGTGCGTCGTTGCCATTGACGAAAGGATTGGAATTGGAGCCGGTATTTTCATAGGCCTGGTCGTACCAACTGGCCGCACTGACGCGAAAGCCCATCGAGTTTTTGTAGACCACGTCCATCTCGGTCAGCAGGTCGATACGGTTGCTGATGTTGGTGCCGGCCTTGCGAAAGTTGTAATCGCCGTCGTTGTTGTTCGGCGTGGCCAACATCCGTTTGTCGGCACTTTCGGTGCGTACGCCGTAGTTGTATTTGACGGTGTTATCCAGCCGCGCCGTCCAGTCCGGGTTGCCCGTATCGATCTCGACCGCATGGGCGCTCGGTAGCGCTGCGGCCAGCATGGCCGAGGCCAGCAAGGTGTAACGCGAAGGCGCAAGCCCATGGCGCTTGGTGATGTGCATCGTGTCTTCTCCGCTTTTTTGTAGTTGTTTTTAAGCGCAGCCGCCCTCGCGCTTTCCCGGTGTGCGGGAAGACGTTTTCAGAAATGAGGGCAAGTGCCGGCAGGCGTTCAGCCAGCCGGCGTCTGAATCAACGATCCAGTTCCTGGATCAACAGTTCGGCGTCCGGCCACGCGCCAAAACCGGCGGCCGGGTTGAGATGACCCACCGCTCCCAGCGAGCGCAGCTCAGCGCCCCAGCCTTCGGCGAGGTGAGTGACGGCTTCGAGGCTGGCGAGGTGATCGTTAGTGCTGGCAGCGACCAGGCTGCGAAACGGTAATGGGCCACGAGGTAGAGGGTTCCAGCCCTGAGCACGCAGGGTCTGGGGCGACGGATAGCCCGCCGGCCAGTGAGCATCGAGATCCGGTGGCGTCGCCAGCAATGCACCTTTGATTGCACGCGAGTGCTGCGCCGCCCAGTGCGCCACCATCAACACGCCGGCGCTGTGGGCGACCAGAATCACCGGGCCGTCGATCTGTTCCAGTGCCTGCTGAATCGCCCGAACGCGCGCAGCGAGGTCGAGTTTGTCGGTGGTCAGCGGCGGCACACTGCGGACTTTTTCCAGGCGCGCCTCAAGCAGCGTCTGCCAATGTTCGGCCACATGCTCGCGCAGGCCCGGTACGATCAGAACGGTTGCGGCAGTCTGCAATTTGTCCACGTCAACACCTTCGCTGTCTCGATGACTCGACTGGCTGTTTCGCCAGAATCTTTTTGTTGTGTCGACATTAAAGAGCGCTCGGCCGGGGTGCTTTTCATTGGACGTCAGGCACTTTTCTTTTGATGACAGAATTTCCTCCGCCGGACGGATGCCGCCCCCGTAGGAGCTGCCGCAGGTTGCGATCTTTTGACGTTGTCTTTCAAAAACAAGATCAAAAGATCGCGGCCTTCGGCAGCTCCTACACAGATCGCTGTTCACGACTTTGCGACAGCGTTAACACAGCCGCTGTCGCAACTGTTCAATTGCAGATGCTCTGGATATAGTCACCCAGTACTTCCTTATCGTTATCGAACCAGGAAAGAACCCAGCATGCCCACGCTTGTTCGCGCCGCTGTCCTGACCAACTACCTGGAGGTCACGCAATACCTTGGCTTCAATCCGCGTGATGTACTGGCGGCGGTCGGCCTGAGCAAAGCACAGCTGCTGGCGCCCGAGCAGCGCATTCCGATTGATTCGGCGGTGCGGCTACTGGAAGACTCGGCCGCCGCCAGTGGCTGCCAGACGTTCGGCCTGAGCATGGCCGAATCCCGTCAGCTTTCAGATTTTGGCGTGGTCAGTTTGCTGCTCAGCCATCAGCGCACGCTGCGTGACGCCCTGCAGGTGGTTGTGCAATACCGGCATTTGATGAATGACTCGCTGGCGATCTTCGTTGAAGAGGCCGGCAAGATGGTGATCATTCGCGAAGAAGTGGTCACGCAAACGCCGATGCCCAGCCGACAGGCCACCGAGTTGGCCATCGGCGTGATGTTCCGTCTGTGCTCGGCGCTGCTCGGTACGCACTGGCATCCCTACAGCGTCAACTTCACGCATCAGGCGCCCGATAATCTGCAACTGCATCGACGCCTGTTCGGCTGCACGCTGGAGTTCGGCAGCGAGTTCAACGGCATCGTCTGTTCCGATGCCAGCCTCGACGTCACCAACCCTAACGCCGACCCGGCCATGGCGCGCTATGCGCAGAGTTATCTGGACTCCCTGCAAGGCCATGAAAGCCATTCGCTGCTGCTTGAAGTGCGCAAGGCTATCTATCTGCTGTTGCCGATGGGCCGCGCCACCATCGAGCAAATTGCTCAGACCCAAGGCATGAACGTGCGCACGCTGCAACGTCGCCTCAAGGACGACGGCTGTGCTTTCAACGATGTGATCAATGAAGTGCGACGCGATCTGGTGTTGCGCTACCTGGAAAATCCCAACTACTCGCTGAGCCGCATCGCCGACTTGCTCGGCTACTCGATGGCCAGCTCCTTCACCCGCTGGTTCATTACCCAGTTCGACATGCCGCCCGCCACTTGGCGGGCAAAAAAAACGGCGACTGCTGGTACAGTCGCCGCGAAAAAACCGGTGTGATTGGCACCGGTTTAACTACCGCACCGGGCCGACGAGTCAGCACGGTGCGGCCTGCCTTACCTTAGAAACCCCAGTGCAACACCAGAAGCACCAGCACCGCGAGAAACACGGTCTCGCCGACCATCAGCAAAATCGGTTTGATGCCAACGGCGGCCAGCTCCTTGAGCTGTGTCTTCATGCCCAGTGCGCTGATGGAAATCACCAGGCTCCAGCGCGACAGCTCATTGACCGCGCCTTGCACTGCCGGCGCTACCCAACCGGTGCTGTTGATACAGGCCAGCAGCAGAAAACCGACGGCAAACCAAGGCAGCAATGGCGGGCGTTTCCCTGACGTATCAGCCCCCTGCAAACGCGTGACCATCGCCGCGCAGACAATCACCGGCAACAGCATGGCCACGCGCATCAATTTCACCACCGTGGCGGTATCCCCGGTTTCCGTCGACAAGCTGTAACCGGCACCCACCACCTGGGCGACGTCATGAATGGTCGCGCCCAAAAACACGCCCGCCACTTGCGGCGAGAGTTCCAGCCACTTGGCAATCATCGGGTAGACAATCATCGCCGTGGTCGACAACGCCGAAACGCCGATGACGGTAAACAGCGTGGCCCGCTCTTTCTGCGGGTGATGGGGCAGCGCCGCCGCCAGCGCCAACGCCGCCGAGGCGCCGCAAATTGCCGTGGCGCCGCCGGTGAGCATGCCGAACAAGCGCTGAAAGCCCAACGCCTTCGCGGCCACCACTGACACGCCAATGGTCACCACCACCAAAAACACCACCAGTGCCACAGGCTTCCAGCCCAGCGCGGCAATTTGCTCAAGGGTGATGCGCATACCCAGCAGCGCTACACCAATGCGCAACACCGTGCGCGCAGTGAATTCGATGCCGGCCTTGCACACGCCATCACCGGCCAGAAAATTCAGCGCCATGCCCAGCAGCAACGCGAACAGCATCACCGGCGCACCGTAATGCTCGGACAAAAACGAAGCAGCTGCGGCGACGATCAGGCTGACGATAAACCCCGGGGCCAACTCGCGTGTCTGGCTATGAATACGGGTAAGCGCAACGGTACTCATGCCATAGACTCCTCGCAAGCGAGGACGATAAACGCCTGACCATCAATGACTTCAACCGGGTAGCGTGTGACTTTGACCTGCTTCGAATTGAGCAAATAGCCGCTGCGCAGATCGAAGCGCAAACCATGCGCGCAACACTGAATGACCTGGCCCTCCAGCCGACCGCCACACAGCGATGCACCCTGATGGGGACAGCTGTCGTCGATGGCCAGCAACTCACCGTCGACGTTGAACAGTGCCAGGCTTTTATCGGCGAACTCAAACAGTGACCGCCCTCCTCTCGGCGGGCACTTGTTGTCTGGTACAGCAACGCGCAATGCAGGAAGACGACTCATACTTTCACCTCGCAGGCGACTTCATTGACCGGGTCGCTGACGCGTTCGCCCGCCAGCCGGGCAATGTCTTTGAGGTAATGACTGCGCGCGTAGAAGAATACTGCGGCGGCCGCGATACTCACCAGCGGTACGAATTGAAAAGCTGCGTGCAGGCCGATCAGATCGGACAATTTGCCGGTGATGAAGGGCCCGGGCGCCAGCCCCAGCAGGTTATTGGCCAGGGTCAGTGTGGCGAAAGCTGTGCCGTGCACCGAGTAATGCGTCAGGTTGGCAACCATCGCCCCGGCAGGTCCGGTGGTGCCAGTGGCGATCAACATGCCCAAGCCGATCAGCAGCAATTGCGCGGGCCCAGCCGGCAAGGCGAAGGCCGCCGAAAGCAGCAAGCAACTGCCCAGGCAATAAGCGATGGCCAATGCGACTTTGCGCTCAGGCGCATGACGGCACAGCCGATCACTGATCATCCCGCAGACAATCATTCCCGCGCCGCTGCACAACACAATGACCGCCGCCACCGCACCGGCCTTGTCGGTGCCCATGGCGTAATAACGGTTGAGGTAACTGGGCATCCAGACGATCACCGTGCCGCAGACGAACAACTGCAAACCGCTGCCGATGTACGTCGCCACCACCGAGCGACTGGAATACAAGGTGCGCAGCGGACGCTTGATCGCCGCCGCGGCTTTACTCGCCGCACGGGTTGCGCACTGCGGCGCAATCCGCGCTTGCTTGACGATCAGCGGGTACAGCAGCGCCAGCACCAGACCGAACAGCGCCATGCCAGCGAACGACCAGCGCCAACCCATCTTCGCAGCGATCACCCCACCCAACGCCATGCCCAGCACCGAGCCGAACATACCACCGGCCATAAACGCGCTGGCGAGGGTGGCGCGCATGTGTTTGGGAAACACCGAAATCACCACCGCGATGCCGACGCTGCCGTAAGCCGCCTCGCCGACACCGACCATAAACCGCGCAATGAACATCTGCGGATAGTCCTGCGCCACCGCGCAACCCAGTGTGGCCACGCTCCAGAGAAAAGCCATGAAGGCTAGACTTCTCACCCGACCAAAACGGTCGGCCAGCAGCGACAGCGGAAAGGTCAGCAACCCGACCATCAACGCGACGATGCCACTGAGCAAGCCCAGTTGACTGTCGCTCAAGGCCCACTCGACCTTGAGCATCGGAAACACCGCGTTGAGTACCTGACGCGACATGTAATCGGAAATCAACAAGCCGAACGTCAGGGAAAAAACGATCCAGGCATATGTGCGCGCAACACCGACGTCGTTATCGTCGTCATCGCTGGCGCTGGGGTGATAGGCCATGCAGCCTCCTCGAAACTTTGTTGTATTTGTTGTTATCGAGCTGTTGGGGTAACGCAACGGACGAGAGGCCAGCGGCCCCTCGCCCGGTTCAGTCAGCCGCGTTGCGGCAGACCTTTTTGCCCGGCCTTGCGGTTGGGCGCCATGCCGTTGGCCAACAAGGTTTCTTCGATGCTCTGATACGCCACGCCAATGCGATAAATCTCGCGGGCTTCCTTGCCGGTAGCAATCTCGCGCCCCAGTTCATGGGCAATGCGCACGGTCTGCTGAATCTGCTGCACCGACCCGAAGCGATCGCCCTTGTGATCAATGATCGTGTCTTCATTGCCGACTCGCGGATGCAAGCCCATCGCCAACGCCATGGTGTTGAACGGCAGCACGTTCTTGAGCAACGACTCGGACGTCAGGGTGCACGCGTCCGGTACGCGATGGATAAAGTTGAAGAAGTTGAACGGGTTCGGCCCGTCGAAACCACCGCCGATGCCAATCCAGGTTAGGTTCAGCGGGCCCATGTACACACCGCTGCGCACCAGACGCATCAGGGTTTCCAGGGCATGCATGCCGGTCAGTTGAAAGTGTGGCTGGACGCCTGCGGCCATCAACCGGCGCAAATGTTCGGCGACCCAGGCCGGGCCGGCCGGCACGGTCATTTCGCTGTATGCGGCATGAATGGCCGGGTTGTCCAGCGAGGTGCCTGCGAGGTATTCCGGGTACAGCAGCTCCATGATGTTCATCTGGGTGGTGTTGATCGCCACCGTGACCTGATCCGGTTTCGGTGTCAGTTCCGCGAGCATGTGCCGGGTGTCATCGGACAGCCACTTGGCGGCTTCACCATCGCTTTCCGGGGCGAAGGAAATCGAACCGCCGACCTGGATAATCATGTCTGGCACCGCTTCGCGCACACCGGCGATCAACTCATTGAATTTCGACAGACGCTTGGAACCCTTGCCGTCGAGTTCACGCACATGCAGGTGCAAGACAGTGGCGCCCGCCTCGTAGCAATCGACCGCTTTCTGCACCTGTTCATCCATGGTCAGCGGGATGTCTTCGGGGAAATCTTCCGGCATCCACTCGGGGCCATACGGGGCCACGGTGATCACCACTTTTTCCATGTTTTCCGGGTGCAGGGAATCATCGAGAAATTGCATGGGGTACTCCTTTTTTATGATTGTCCGCGCAGCCGGGTTCGCACCTGGCTGGCGTTTTCGAGTGCGAATGCAGTAAGGGTCGATCAGTAAGTCTTGTCGCCGACGATCCCGGCACGCTCCATCTTGCGATGGCACAACGGGTAATCCATCACGGCGTAATGCTGGGTGCTGCGGTTGTCCCAGATCGCAATGCTGTTGGGTTTCCAGCGCCAGCGCACCTGGTATTCCGGGATGTACGCCTGGCTGATCAGGTAGCGCAGCAACTCACTTGCGCCGGGGTTGGCGTCCTGGCCGAAGCGCACCCGAGCGGGGGTGTGGTAATTGCTGAAGTGTGTGGTGAAGGCGTTGACGAACAGCACTTTTTCCAGCGTGTCCGGATGCGTGCGCACCACCGGATGCTCGGCATCGGGGTACGTCGCCCTAAGCGCCAGGCGTCTTTCGATCGGCAGCGCGGCACCGAAGCTGGCTTCGATGCTGTGCCGGGCACGCAGATCGGCAATCTTGATCTTCACGTCTTCCGGCAAGCGCGCATACGCCTCGACCATATTGGCCCACATGGTGTCGCCGCCCACCGGCGGACATTCGACACAGCGCAAGACACAACCCATCGGCGGCGCCTCACGCCAGGTGGCGTCGGTGTGCCAGGAGTTTTCGTAGCGTTCCGGCGGATGCTCCGGGCTCTTGTAGATCCGCACCAGCCCGGGATGATCCGGATCACTGCCAACCATCGGGTGATCTTCAAGCTCACCGAAGCGCCGGGCAAAGGCCACGTGATCGGCACGGCTGATGTCCTGATTACGCAGGAACAACACGCGGTGCTTGAGCAATTGCGCGCGAATTTCGGCAAAAAGACCGTCGTCATGTACCGCGTCGGCAAGGCTGACGCCCTCAAGCTCGGCGCCAATGCTGCACGTCAGTTGTTCGACTCTCATGGCTGACGACTCCTTCAGATGACGAAAATCGATGAGCCGGTGGTCTTGCGCGATTCCAGGTCACGGTGGGCCTGAACGGCGTCCTGCAACGCGTAGTGCTGGTTGATTTCGATCTTGATCCGGCCACTGCCGACCAGGTCGAACAGCTCGCCGGCCAACGCGGCTTTTTCCTCGGGGTCGGCGATATAGTCAGCCAATGCCGGGCGGGTCATGAACAGCGAGCCCTTCATTGCCAGCAACATCGGATCGACCGGCGGAATCGGCCCGGAAGCCGTACCGACGCACACCATCAGACCGCGACGTTTGAGCGAGTCCAGCGAGCCCATGAAGGTGTTCTTGCCAACACTGTCGAACACCACGTTGACGCCAACGCCGTCGGTCAATTCGCGAACCTGTTGCGCGACGTCCTGGTGGCTGTAATTGATCACATGGTCGCAGCCATGGGCACGGGCGATTTCGCCTTTGGCCTCGGTGGAGACGGTGCCGATGACCGTGAGCCCGAGCAACTTGGCCCACTGCGAAACGATCAGACCGACGCCACCGGCAGCAGCGTGCAGCAAGATACTGTCGCCCGATTTGAAGTCGTGGATACGCCGCATCAAGTAAGCCGAGGTCAGCCCGCGCATGGTCATCGCGGCAGCCGTTTCGAAACTGATGGTTTCCGGCAGTTTGATCAGCGGAGCGGCGGATATCAGACGCTCAGTGCTGTAGGCGCCGAGGGTGTTGAGAAACCCGGTGTAAGTGACACGATCGCCCACCCGCACATTGCTCACGCCCTCGCCGATGGCCTGCACCACACCGGAGGCTTCAACGCCCATGCCGTTAGGCAGCGGGATCGGGTAAGTGCCGTTGCGAAAGTAGGTGTCGGCGTAGTTGAGGCCCACCGCCACATGACGAAGACGCACCTGGCCTGGGCCGGGATCGCCAACGTCGACATCTTCATAGCGAAGCACGTCGGGATCACCGGATTCGTAGAAGCGCACTGCTTTGGCCATTTTTCTTATTCTCCCTGCAAGGTTGGGCGTATCGCTCGATTGGCGTTGACCTGACTCTAGGTCGCGCGCCAGGCAATCGCTTCGCATCAGGCGACAATGGCTTTTCATTTGATGACAACGGGTAGCAAGACAAACAGGCGTCCGACGGGCCGCCCTCTCTGACGCTCACGCGCTACCGGTCACTTTTTCTTACACCTTTTGTCGCCAGATCCTACGCCGTACGGCGATCCGGAGCCGGTCGTTGCCGTCAGTTTGGTATCATGCGCCGCTTTTACGGTTAACCACCGCCCGTCCTGTCGACGGGCGGGCTGCAAAAGGCGGTATTAGATGACGGCTTTGTTGACTCGCCGCAAGGTGCTTGCGGGAATGGGCGTACTCGGGCTCGGCCTGCTCGCCGGCTGCGACACCCGCGGCGAACTGTCGTACAAGTACGGCAAAGATCTGAGCGACAAGATCCTGGGACGCACTTTCAAGCTGAAGAACACCGACGGCGAAACCATGTCGCTGTCGAGCTTTCGCGGCATGATGCCGATGATCTTCTTCGGCTTCACTCAATGCCCGGCGGTCTGCCCCACCACCCTCGCCCGCGCGGCGAAAATCAAGAAACTGATGGGCAAGGACGGCGATCGTTTGCAGGTGATTTTCATCACCCTCGACCCCGAACGTGACACGCCAGAAATCCTCGACGCCTACATGAAAGCCTTCGACCCGAGCTTCGTCGCGCTGTACGGCACCGTTGAAGAAACCAAGGCCACCGCCAAGGAATTCGACGTGTTCTACGAGAAAGTCCCGGCCGGCGACACCTACACCATCTCGCACACGTCGACCAGTTACGTCTACGACTCCCGTGGCGGCCTGCGCCTGGGCCTGTCCACCTCGCTTTCGGCAGAAGAATGCACGGAAGACTTGCTTACCGTTATGGAGGTTTGCTGATGCACCCTGTTCTGAACAACATCAAACGTGCTGCGATTGCCCTGTCGCTGATGGGCCTGGCGTTTCAGGCCTCCGCGCAGACCAAAGTCGACGACGCGTGGGTTCGCGCCACCGTGCCGACCCAGACCGCCAGCGGCGCATTCATGACCGTCACGGCCGACAGCGACAGCAAGTTGCTCAGCGTTGCCACACCGATCGCCAAAGACGTGCAGATCCACGAAATGACCATGAAGAATGACGTCATGAGCATGGGCCCGGTGAAGTTCGTCGAGCTGCCGGCGGGCAAAGCGGTGAAGCTTGATCCAAACGGCTACCACGTGATGCTGATGGGCCTGAGCTCGCAGTTGAAAGAAGGCGAAACCGTGCCGCTGACCCTGACCGTCGAGAACGCCAAGGGCGAGAAAGAAACCCTCGAGGTCAAAGCACCGGTTCGCTCGCTGACCAACATGGAAGGTCACGATCACAGCAAAATGCACTGATCTGACTGACTGAAACACCTGCGGGGCGGCCTGATCAACGATCATGCCGCCCCGTTTTTTTGAGCTCATGGAAAGCGTGCTTTACATCGGCAAATTCTTCGGCGAGGATGTAAAGGGTCTTTTACATAGGAAGTGAAGAATGAACCGCTACTACCTCGAAATGGGCGCCGCATTGGTTCTCTACGTGCTGGTGTTGAGCCTTTCCCTGATCGCCAGCCAATCCCTGCTGGACGCCAACATTTTTCTGCGATCCGTGGTGGCCCTGACCCCGATTATTCCGGCGGGTCTAATGTGCTGGGCGATCGTGCGCAACATGCGGCGCATGGATGAAATGCATCTGCGCATCCAGTTTGAAGCCCTCGGTTTTGCCTTCGCCGCCTCGGCACTGCTGACGTTCAGTTACGGGTTTCTAGAAAACGTCGGCGCGCCGCACATTCCGTGGACGTGCGTGTGGCCGGTGATGGGGCTGATGTGGATTGCTGGGCTGCAGATTGCGCGACGCCGCTACCAATGAAAAACCGTCTGAAGGCACTGCGCGCCGAGCGCAAGTGGTCGCAGGTTGATCTGGCGGAGCGCTTGAACGTGTCGCGGCAGACCATCAATGCGATCGAAAACGAACGCTACGATCCGAGTTTGCCGCTGGCATTCCAGATTGCCCGGGCATTCGAAATGCCCATAGAAAGCATCTTCAACGACGGTGAAGCCTGACCCGATCCCCCTGTAGGAGCTGCGGCACGCTGCGATCTTTTGATTTTGATTTTTAAAAGCAGGATCAAAAG
>NZ_JASCPK010000093.1:0-23449 GCF_029959385.1 Pseudomonas sp. PS01303 | reverse complement strand
AGCCCGCTCCCACATTTGAAATGCATTCCAAATGTGGGAGCGGGCTTGCTCGCGAAGGGGCCAGTAAGACCAGCAAATCAATCAGTCATTTTTTATCAGCAACACCCGCGTCACCCGCCGCTCTTCAACCGCCACCACCGTCATCTGCCAGCCTTCGTATTCCAGACGATCGCCCACCATCGGCAAGCGATCCAGCAAACTCATCACCAGACCGGCCAGCGTTTGATAATCCTCGGTGGGCTCAGCGCCAAACCCTGTGCGCTGCCGCACACGTGTCAGGTTCAGCGCACCGCTGACCATAAACCCGCCCTGCTCTTCAACCACGTCAGGGCCTTCAACTTCACTGGCGTCGGGTAATTCACCGGCAATCGATTCAAGGATGTCGGTCATGGTCAAGATACCGACAAAATCACCGAATTCATTGACCACAAACGCGATGTGGGTCGACGCGGCACGCATTTGCTCCAATGCGTTGAGAATCGAATAGCTCTCGAGCAGATTGATCGACTTGCGCGCCAAGTGCTCCAGATTCGGCTCCTCACCGGCCAGATACTCTTTGAGCAATTCTTTCTTGTGCACGAAGCCCAGGGGTTCATCCACCGCGCCATCGCGAATCAACGGCAATCGCGAGTAGGACGAATGCATCAATCGTGTACGAATCGCTTCGGCGTCGTCGGCCAGGTCGATGTAGTCGACATCGGCGCGCACAGTCATCAGGGCACGAATCGGACGTTCAGCCAATTGCAGAACGCCGCTGATCATCACGCGCTCGCGGCGGTCGAACAGTTCCGTACTCGGCGCTTCGCCGTTGTCGAGCAGGTCGGAAATCTCCTCGCCCACTTCCTCCACGGCCAGTTTGCGTCCGCCCAGCAGACGCATGACCGCGTGGGCCGTGCGCTCACGCATCGGACGCAAACCCTGCATCGAGCGTTTGCGACGGGCACGGGCAATCTGGTTGAACACTTCAATCAGAATCGAGAAGCCGATGGCTGCGTACAGATAGCCTTTCGGGATGTGGAAACCCAAGCCTTCGGCGGTCAGGGCGAAACCGATCATCATCAAGAAGCCCAGACACAACATGATCACCGTCGGGTGCGCATTGACGAAGCGTGTCAGCGGCTTGCTCGCAACAATCATCAGGCCGATGGAGATGATCACCGCGATCATCATCACCGCCAGTTCATCGACCATGCCGACAGCGGTAATCACCGCGTCCAGCGAGAACACGGCGTCGAGCACCACGATCTGCGCGACGATCGGCCAGAACAGCGCATACGCGGTGTTAGACGTGCGTTCGCCGACATGACCTTCCAGCCGTTCGTGCAACTCCATGGTTGCCTTGAACAACAGGAACACACCACCAAACAACATGATCAGGTCGCGACCGGAGAAACTCTTGTCGAACACCTCGAACAGCGGCTGCGTCAGGGTCACCAGCCAGGAAATACTCGCCAACAGGCCCAGGCGCATGATCAACGCCAGCGACAGGCCGATGATTCGCGCGCGGTCACGCTGATGCGGCGGCAATTTGTCCGCCAGAATCGCGATGAACACCAGGTTGTCGATGCCGAGCACCAATTCCAGCACGATCAAAGTCAACAAGCCTAACCAGGCCGTGGGATCCGCTAACCATTCCATAAAATATCTCGATCTCTCTTCAGTAAATTCCGGCTGCCGGACACGGCAAAGTGCAACGCGATAGCTCTGAAGCTGCGTTGTCTACGATAGTCGGGTGTCGGAAAACCGGATGCTGCGAGTGCGTCAAGACCGCGCCGTGGCGCATGGAAAACGGATAACTGGGAGGCTCCGAGAGGGTGTTCATGCAAATCCTGAAAGGAAAAAGGCCTTGAAGCGTACAGGCAGAAGCGGGCCTTTCCCCAGTCGCAAATTATTTCAAAATCTGTAAAGCACAGCTTTGATGGGCTGCCGAAGCCTCTCCGGCAGCCGATGGAGTCCACTGTAAACCTAGTGTCCGGCCAGCCGCTGCAGCTGTTCCAAAGTGTGTGTCTCCAGGGCAATGCCGTACTTGAGCGACTTCTCACGTTGCAAATGCCGACGATCACCCGGCAGACGCTTGAGCCCGACGCCGTGCATTTGCCGCACCAGTTCATGGCTGCGCTCGGCAAAACTCTGGCCCGACGCCTTGGAGGGATCAATCACGATCAGCAACTGACCGGTCCATGGCGTTTTCGCGCCGGGATGATTCTTCCAGTCGAACTCGAACGAGAAGTTTCCACCGGTGAGTGCCGCCGCGAGCAACTCGACCATCATCGACAGCGCCGAGCCCTTGTGCCCGCCAAACGGCAACAGCGCGCCACCTTCCAGAATGGCTTTGGGATCTTGCGTCGGCTGACCAAGGCTATCGACGCCCATCCCCGGCGGCAGGCGTTCGCCGTTACGCGCGGCAATCTGCACGTCGCCGTGCGCAATGGCACTGGTGGCCAGATCGAAAACGATCGGCGCCGCCCCGGCTTGTGGCGCGGCGAAAGCAATCGGATTGGTACCGAACAATGGCCGATCGGCGCCGTGCGGCACCACGCACGTCATGCTGTTAACCACGCTCAGGGCGACCAGGCCCTCCTCGGCGAACGGCTCAACGTCCGGCCACAGTGCCGCGAAGTGATGGGAATTGCGGATCGCCAGCGCCGCGATCCCGGCGCTGCGTGCTTTCTCAATCAGCAACGGACGGGCCGCCGCCAACGCTGGCTGGGCAAACCCGTTACCGGCATCAACCCGCACAAATCCGGCAGCGACATCCTCCACCAGCGGCACAGCCTGCCCGTTGACCCAGCCACTTTGCAGGGTCGACACATAACCGGGGATACGGAACACGCCGTGACTGTGCGCCCCGTCACGTTCGGCGCCGGCACAGTTAGCGGCCAGTGATCGAGCGACCTGCGCAGAGGTGCCGTGGCGCAAAAAAATCGTTTCAAGCAGTTGCGTCAGTTCTTCGAGCGACAGCGTGGATAAAACAGCAGCAGACACATGATCGGATGGCGCAGACATCTGAAGCTCCAGATTAATTATTGGAGGGAACAACAGCGTACGAATTCGCGAATCGATTAATCACGCCTGCAAGGCAGCGTGTCAACCCTTGCCGAGGGCAACGGCGTCACAGACTGGCACATTATCAAGCTGTGTGTGCGGTAACTATGTATCACCTGCCCACCCTCTTCGATCCATACCCTAGAGCCTCAATCTATCGGCGCGACTCTTGCGCCTTGTCGAGACTCGTTGATGCCAGCCACTCATTCTCCGCTGTTGTTTCCAGAAACCTTGAAGTCACCCGGCCTTTGGGGCGAACTGGGCCCAATCCATGGTTTGTCACGTAAGGACTTCGATTGGCTGGCCCTGACCGAACTCGCCACGCAGGCATTACGCAGCCAACAATCCCCGCCAATGCTGGCCCAGCGCATTATGCTCAGCATTCCTGGCGCTGCTGCGGTGCCGCTGGCGGGCTGTTTTGTCCTGGGTGCCACTCCGGATGACGGTGGCGAGATCCTCTACACCCCGTATGAAGGCATCAAAAAACACCACAGCCGCGCTGATCTATTGGAACGACTGGAGACACGGCTAAACACGCCAGGTGACGCTGAACGACTGCTGGCCTTTTTACCGATATCCCGACGCAAGCAACTGCTGGATTCAGGCGCTATCCGGGTCACGCTTGAACCGATTGCCGGGGATATATTCGAAGATCAGCAGGCGCTGATTACGCAGGCTCAACGCGAGAATGCCGAGGCCATGCTGATCGAGCTGAAGCAACTGCCTATGCTGCGTACGCTTGTTGAACAGGTCATGGATGATTTACTACGCAGCGACGTGCAAGCCGGATCGCCACGTGCAACCCGCGTCAGTTTTTACCTCAGCCCCGACAACGGCGCGACCCGCCACTGGCTGGACTCCATGAGTCTGAGCGACGCCGTGCTGATGTATTACCGCAACCAATGCTGGCCGGCAGGCCAACAGCACGAGTTCTCAAACCCGACCATTGCGACACAACCTGATGATCAAGCCCGCTGGGAGAGTGCCGTGAAAAGCGCCTCGGGAAAGTTAGCGGTGCTGTTGTTTGAACAACTCGAAGCCTACTGGCAGGCACCTTGCGCTGACGGATCATCCCGTCGCGATTTTTTCGCTCAAGCGGTGGAAGACCAGGCCCGTGCGGATCTGCTGCTCAAACGGGAAGCCAGCATCATTGACGCTGCGCAATTCATCACCCTGCATCAAATGATCGAACCGCTTCCCACCGTTTCTCGCCTGCCAACCATCGAAACCGTAAGGATGTGGGAGTACCAGGCCAACTTCGTCGAACTGGCCGGTTCCTTGATGATCAGCCACGACAACGCCTACCTCTATACCCCCACTCAGGGTCTGCATGTACTCAAGGACTACGCGGATCTGAAGGAGATTTTACTTAGAAAATTCAAGCGAGCCGGGCATGAAGACCAGCTCTACGGGTTGCTCAGCCTCGAAGAACGCAGTCGTTTTATTGGCTACGACCGTCCGCAGGTAACGGGAGAGGTGATTTCCGGCGCCATTTTCAAAGTGCTGTTCGAACTGATCATCACCAAACAACGGCAGAACCTCGACTACGCCTTGCAGGTGTTTCGCCACAGCGATGGCGCCATCGATGTGCATGCCTTGGTCGACAAGGCGCTGGACATCCGCACGATGCTGAATGAGCAATTGCTGACCCTCGATGCCGGTGAGCGCTGGAGCACACGTCCAGTACTGTTCGGCCGGGCGCAACCTTCGTGGGTGCTGGCCGACAAGACGACGCTGGCGATAAAGTCGTTCGCCGACGTCAAAGCCCCCCTCGCCCGTGATTTCGCCGCACAACCCCACACGACTGCAGCTTCCCAGCGCAGTTACCTGGAGCATATGAAGACCCGGCTGGCTCATGGTTTTTACGTAGGCGTGCGTGGCGAAGCGGAACTGCGGATGATTTACGGCACGCTACAAAAACCGCTACGGGCGATCGTCGATACCGTTTTCAACGCCGACCAGCCCACGCGTAATGATCGCCGTACGCTCAATGGGTTTCGTCCCGATGCCTGGGCACTTACGGTGAAAGGCTCAGGTGAGACACATGCATTTCCCCTGGATCAATGCGTTTTGCTCACGGAGCGCGGCGGTCTGGATGTCGAGCACTCCGGGCGCGTCATTCTGTGGACTCCGAGTTTGGGGCTGGAGGCATTTGACGGAATTGTCAGCGTCCGCCGCACATTGAATCAGCGCTTGCTCGACACTGTTCAGGGCCTTTCTTTGCTGGAAAATCTTCGCCCGCCACAACAATTGCTCCGCCGGAATTACCAGTTGGGGCCGCTGCAACTGATCGAAGGCAATGTGATGGAGGCGTGCATGCAATCGGCCATCGATCACTACTTGGCCCGTTGCGAGCAACTGCGCGCACGCTTGACGGATCCCGCCCGCCTCAATGATTCGTTGACGCTGCTCAGTAAAAACCTGCTCGAAACCAACTTGCAGCGTGCATCTGACGTTGCGCAAGCCATCAGGCAGCAGCAATCGCTCCCGATCTGGCTGGGTATGGCATCGATCGACGAGCAGCAATTACATCTGGAATTGTTGGAGCAATGGCACAACAGCGTGACCGATGACGAAGATTATCTGCACGGCATTCCTTCATTGGAGCGCTATGTACGAGAAACGCTGAAGTCGTTACTCGATGTGCGATTCCCCGGGAGCAATCTTGAGCCGCAAAATATTGAGATCATCCCCAATCTGGCCCTCGCGGGACCCGCGCGCAGCCTGTCCGAGTTTGCCTTGAATCACGTCAACATCGCGCAAGGCACTGGCTTCAGCGTAGCGTCGAAGACTGCCCAACCGTCACCGCCGGGTCTTGATCAACAGGCCGTCAGACAAATGCTGGCGTCGCTGGCGATATCCACTGATTACGCAAAAAGGGTCACTGATGCCCTTTCTGTACCCTCCCCTCAAGCCGATGCACGTAAACAGCGCTTTTTCCGCCAGTTACCGTGGCAACTGTTACAGCATGCGCATGCTTTGAAACTGCAACAACGTTTGTCCGACAAGGCTTTCGACCTGATCGCCCAAGTGCTGGACATGCCAGATGGCAAGGCGCGCGCCACCGTCGAGGGGGCTCACGCGAATATCTATCCACTGTCGCTGATCAAGACGCCGAGAGCGGTGCCCGTTGAAGCGCTCGCCATGTACGTGATCGATTCCGACCATCGCTCGCGCAATCCGCTGGTGCTCTATGCTCCTTATGCCGACGAGGTGTTTCGCGAGTTTGCGAGCGAAATGGATCTGATCGCAGCACTGAACACACCGGGGAGCTTGCAGGATCTGCTCATACGCCGCGCCCCCGAGCACCAGCAGGCGTCGCTGCGAAGTTTGTTGATTTCAAGCGTGGGCGAGGTCAGCGAGATGACGCTCGCCGTGAACCCTGTCACGGGTAATATCTTTCACCGACTGTACGACGACAATATTGCGCTCCTTCCGCAGCTGCTCGGCAGCCAGTTGAAAACTGCAGCGCAGGCAGATTGGGAGGCTGCGAAAAATCTCTTCAGCGATGGCATCAAACTGCTTTCAGGGCTTCTGCCGGGCAAGCTGGGTTACCTGTCATTTCTTTGGCAAAGCTACAAAGACTTCAAGGATTCGGCCGAGGCACTGCAGGATCATCACTGGAAACCCGCACTGAAAGCATTCATTGCCGGTGCGATACAAATGGTCAGCATGGGCCGTTTGTCGATGGAGTCCTCCGCTGAGTCAGTAACCCCTTTAAAGACTGCCTCCGAAGAGCCGCCGTTAGTGGCCCCTCGGCTACAGCAGATCCAAGTGACTGCACCGTCACGCACAGCCCTGCAACACTTCGAGACCACGACAGTCGCACTCAAAGACCTGTCCCTTGAGCCACACAGCGGGACTTACATCAATAACGCCGACAGGCTTCGCTATGCCGCCATCGCCGGCAAGGTTTATCGCGTCGACAAACCCGGCGCCGTTTGGCGCATGGCGAATGCACAGTCCTACGGTCCGACATTACGCAAGGGAGGCACACAGCTGGTTATCGATCCGGATCGTCACACCGTCCATTACGGCAAGGCGATGTCCAAGATGTACAACCGCTTCGCCGCCGACCGCGAACGCCGGCTGGTACTGAACATCGAGGCACTCGGCATGGAGGCCATCCGCAGCAAACACCCGGACAAAGCGCGGATGCTGGTGCAGGCCATCGATATGGCCCGCTATTACGCATTCAACAGCTTGCATAATCTGGCACAACTGCGCAGTGCACCGGTCGGCACCCGACTCGATCGCTTCCTCAAGCAGTTCTTTGATGTGAGTCAGATCGACGACACGCTGATCAACAAAATAAAACAGGCGATCGTCCCGGTGTGCACGGCGCTGGTAGATCCGAGTGAGGACTTGATGAACACCGACCGATTCGTCATTGGTTCGAACAAATACCCCGGCGCCAACCTGATTGCCTTCGTCCTGGATGAGGATGAGCAACGCAAGGTGCACTTCACCGAAAAATTCTTTTCCCAGCAACTGGACTGGTACAAATCTTCTCTGACCGAACCCTTTAATGTCGACGGGCATGCCCAGGCGTCCGTGCTGATTCATGAATTTGCCCATCAAATCTGCAACGCCGTAGACATTGCCTCGCTGGAAGCCCGCCGGCCCTTCAGCGATTTGATCGAGACCCTTACCGGCCAAGGCATCGCAATGAAAAACACTCAGCAGACGTTCCAGCGTCAAGCGCTGTCTTTGGCCACCCCGCGACAAGAGCTGTTTTCGCGCTGGAGCGATAAGCAACAAGCCTGGATTGGCTTCGATCAACTGCCTGACATGACCCACGTCAGCCGACAGATACTCGACGCCACGCTGAGCCCCACGCTGAACGACGCACGCAATGCCTTCCTCGATCAACAAACGCCACATCCGCGCATTGATACTATTTTGCGCAATGCCGACTCGATTGCTTTCCTGATCGGCGAGATGGGCCGGCAATTGGATCCGGCACCAGTCATTTCGCCGTAATCAGGCAAAAAAATGCGCAGGCCAGGCCTGCGCATGATTGAGACAAGGAACTGTGACGTCAGTCTTTCTGATCCCGCAAGACATTGCCCGAAGCACCGTCGATGCGGAACTCGTACACAACGCCGTCGGCTTTACGTCCTTCGCCTTTCCAGTAACCGTTGTTATCGGCCTCGATTTCGTAAACCTCTACGTAACCGGCTTTGGTTTTGACGATTTCGATGGCTTTCTCAATGGTGATCCAGCCTGCACCGGGCTTGTCTGCCAGCGCGGCGCCAGCGCTGAGCAAACTGGCGGTGGCAATCAGGGCGGCAAAAGTTCTTTTGATCATTTTTTCACTCCATTTGTGGATAGTGCGCGAGGGTGTCCTGTTTTTTTGGGCGCCCAAGGGAAAAATAAGTTCCACTTTGATGGGTAATTGCCATGACGGATGTTCTCGGCAACTGATCGTCAAGGTTAGAATGTGCGAAATCAGGACGAGTCAATGACCCAAGACACTCTCTCGGAAGCCGAATACGATGCGATCACCGATGCCGCCGCGCATTGGTGCATGCGTGTGCACGCGGCTGATTGCACGGACGAAGAGCGACACGCGTTCGAACAATGGCTCGATGCTCACCCGCTGCATGCGTTCGAATATGAAGCGATGCTGGAAATCTGGGACGTTGCCGAACATCTGCCGCGCCCCGAAGTTGACGTTGTCGTGCCGATCAGCCGCTCGCCGTCACGCTCGTGGCGACACTACGCGGTAGCCGCTGGTGTTTGCGCCGTCGCATTACCGCTGGCTGCAGTCGCTGGCTGGAACCTTGGCTGGTTGCCCAACAGCTATCAGCATTTCGCCGCCACCGACAACGTACGTCAGGTCACGCTGGGTGATGGCAGCCAGCTCGAACTGAATCTGAACACCGAGCTGACCTTCAGTAATTACAAGGACGAGCGCCGCGTCACCCTGGAAAAAGGTGAAGCGTTCTTCGCCGTCAGCCATGACCTGAGCCACCCGTTTGTCGTGCGTGCAGGGGAAGGCAGGATTCGTGTAACGGGCACACGATTCAACGTCTGGATGTATGAAGACCAGGTGCGGGTCAACCTGATTGAAGGTTCAGTGCTGGTGACCAGCAACACCGCATTGTCGGGTGATGGTTTGCGTCTCGGGCCGTCGATGCAGGCTCGCTACAAGCATGGTGATTACATGCCGCAGATCAGCCAGACCTACCCCAACGACAGCGCTTTGGCCTGGCGCAGCGGCAAACTGGTACTCGACAATCTGTCGCTCAACGACGCACTGCCGCTGATCAATCGCTATCTGGACAAACCGTTGATGCTCAACGATAACGCGACCGGTGCGATTCGCGTGGGGGGCATTTACAACATCAAAGAGATGCACAATCTGCCAAGCACTCTGCCTAAAGTGCTGCCGGTCTATCTGTCGCGTAACAAGGATGGCGACCCGGTGATCAACTCGCTGCCACAACAACCGCCAAAAAGCTGAAGGCCGCGCCCTTTGCGGGATGCGGCCTCCATTTTTAAAGTCGGCAATAGCCGTTTTTACTGCGCTGCCACTTTTCCAGTCTTATCCAGTGCTTCGCGGATTGTTTGTACCTGATACTGCGGATCCGCCTGAATCTGCTCTTCGGTAAACGGCAGGACGCTCCATTGTTTCTTCGAGAACGCTTCAGTCTGATCCCGCGAATACTTCGATGCCGGATCACTGGACAACGAGAACGCCAACAGTCCTTGTGCGTGCGGGCCCTTTTCATCGAACGTGACCACTTGCAGGTAGCTGGTGCCGCTGACCACTTCCAGTTTGCCATCCTCACGCGGCACGCTCTGAATCGCGTTATAGATCCCCAAAGTACCCGGCCCGCCATGAATCGGCGTCTGTTGCCCGCCACTGCTGACCACCTGAATATCACCCCAGCGAGCGTCAGACTTGAGGCCCATTTTTGCGCTCAAGGCGACCGACGCCAACATGGCCTCGCGAAGCGCTTTGGCCACCGCTGGCTGCTCAATAGCCAGACCACGTGGCGTGTTTTGCGCATCCTTTGGATCGAACGCCACCCGCCAGATATCCGGAGATTCTTGCAAGGCTTGCATGATGTTCTGGAAGTGCACCAGGCCCAGACCCGAATCCAGATTGGCCCGGCCGTCCCACGCTCTCAGGCTGGCACACAGCGGTTTCAGCGCAGCAGCGTCAGTACCTGTTTCATTGGCACAGAATTTCAGCAGATCCGGCACAACCTGACCCGCCAGATACACCTGGTCGTCCATCACCATGTGCTGGAGATCCTTCACCGCCAGGGTAGCGTTTTTGCTCAGGCTGGCGAGACGATCCAGGGCGAAGCGCGAGCGCAGCCCCAACGGTTGACCCTCCTGACTGATCAGCGGCGAGAACCCGGTCAAGGGTTGCGCCGGATTCGCCAGCCAGGCGGAATCATTAGAATGCTGTACGAAATCCTTGCGCAGTAATTGCGGCAGCTGGCTGGAGGCAAAAATACCTTTCTGCGCGGCTGCCGGATCGATGTCCCAGGCGCAAGCGCTGTTCGAGCCGTCCAGAATGATCATCTGCAAACCGATGCGTGGATCGCTGCACTTGGCCAGTTTGTCGGCACTGACGTTGGGCACCACCGACAGGTTCATGTACAGCGTCTGTCCCTTGTCATCCACGGCCAAGGTGTTGACCCAGGGAATGCCTTGAATCTTGTGCACCGAATCCTGCAAATCCTTGAGGCTGGCAGCCTGATTCATTGCGTACCACTGTTTAAGTACGCGATCGTTCTCAAGGTTGGCGTCGCGCAAACTGTACGCGTATTGATTATCCCAATCGAGCTTGCCCGGCCACTGCACCACCGGGCCAAACTGCGAGCTGTAAATGTCTCGCGATACCGGCACGACCTGACCATCCGCCTGTTTGACCTGCAGCGTCACGGTCTGCTTGCTCATTGGCAGTGATTTGCCATCGAGCATGTAGCGCGTCGGATCTTTTGGATCGAGTTGCAGGCGGTAGAGCGTGAAGTGTTTCGACGAGTCGACTGTGTGCGTCCACGCCAAGTGCTGGTTGAAACCGATGTTGATCATTGGCAGGCCCGGCAGCGCAGCCCCCATTACGTCGAGTTTGCCGGGGATGGTCAGGTGCATCTGATAGAAACGCATGCCGCCGACCCAAGGAAAATGCGGATTGGCCAGCAACAT
This sequence comes from Pseudomonas sp. PS01303, assembly GCF_029959385.1. Taxonomy (NCBI): domain Bacteria; kingdom Pseudomonadati; phylum Pseudomonadota; class Gammaproteobacteria; order Pseudomonadales; family Pseudomonadaceae; genus Pseudomonas; species Pseudomonas sp. PS01303. The sequence goes on along the minus strand of NZ_JASCPK010000093.1, from coordinate 12,235 downwards.
GCCGCGCCCATTAAATGAACGCTCGCTGCCAACGGCCACCGCGTTACTGCCGCGATCCAGAGCGAAGCGTTGCTGGCGCAGGTCGGCCATTTGATAAGCGTGATGATCGTGCTCGATCCGGGCAGTGGCCTGTGGCGGTGTCGCACCCGCCAGTGCTTCGGCGAATTGACCAACGCCACCTTCAACCAGCAGACGCCGCGTCAACTTGACCAAATCTTCAGCGGCAATGTCGCGCACCCATTCGCCTTGGCATTGCTGCGGCAGGCCTTGCTGGCGACGTTCGGCAAGATATTTGTTGTAGCCGGCGGCATAACCTTCGACCAGATCCTGCACTTGGGAAGTCTGTGCCTGCCAAAAACCATTGACCGCTTCAGGCGTGTTCAGCCAATTGAAAAACACATCGCTGACGCGATTCTCGCGCTCTTCCACGGTGAACTGATCAGGGCCGAAATAGCGTGAGCGCTGACCGTTGACCGTGACGATCTCGTTGGCCAGCAGACAGAGGTTGTCCTGCGCGTAGGCGTAGCCGATGCCAAAACCCAAACCGCGTTCGTTGTCAGCGCGAATGTGCGGCACGCCAAAAGCGGTACGCCGAATATCGGCGCTGGCCTCAGTGGCGGGACTGAGTGCATGGGCGGAAAAACTTATCCCGAAAGCCATACCGGCAAGGGTCAGTCCAATTAACTGCCTGGAAATAATCACGCTCGCTCCTGATCGAAATGCCGAAGAGCGCAGGCGTGCCTGGCCTGAAAGGACGGGCATCGGCTCCGCTCTGAAAACACCCACGCGTCCACGCGCAATGAGCCTTTGCAAGTAACGAAGCCGAGAAAAAAAATTTAGGCCGCCGAACAGCGATCTGAGGCCGTAATTACGGAGAAAAGACGAATTTCCGACAAAATTTCTACATTTTTTCTTTCATGATTTCTCGTGCTGATTCGTCTTGTTTAGAGAGAGCACAAAAACCTTTCCCGATCTGGCCCTGCAAAGGAGTAATCGCATGTACAACTCGCAACTACCATCGGACGGTAGCCAGGCGCCACAAGGGGCTTCCATGAGCTCCCTGGCGAGCGATTTCGGGCAGCGTGCCGACCGTCACGGCAACGAGCGGATCCGCCTGCTACTGAAAAGTTTTGGTCTGCGCACCAGTCTGATCCGACTGAAAGTCATCGACGCCCTGCTGGTCGCGGCACAAACCGATCGTCGTCTGGGCGTTCGCGGTGTCCATAGCCAATTGCTGGATCTGGACATTCCGCTGTCATTTCTCAGCGTCCGCGAAGTCCTCAAACGACTGTGCGCCGAAGGTGTCATCACCTTCAATGCGGACAAAAGCTACAGCCTGCATCCACAAGCTGCGGCCGTCCTCAACGAGTAAACCGTACAGCGATCGCCGTCAGGATTTGACCTTGCGGCGCATCACGGCGTTGATAATCACCACGATCACCGCCACGGCGATGGCAATGTACTGAAACATCTTTTCAGTGATCATCCCGGCGTTTTGCGCCCAGGACAGGCCGAGCATGATCGCCAGTACCGACACGGCAATCAGAATCGAATAAATCAAACGTTGCTTATGGGTCATTGCGGTTTCCTGAAACTTTGAAATGTATCCGGTTTGTATCTGTTTGCATGCCATGCGCTTACCGTTTCACGGGGATGCGCCGCTGCAATCGGGGTCTCATGTTACAGCCGATGAAGAGTTTTGGCTTCATGACGGCGTAACCATGAGGATTTTTGAAATGCTGCGTCGAATCACCTGGCTGATTCCCGTTCTTGCCCTGCTGACCCTGAGTGGCTGCATCATCTTCCCCCACGGCGGCTGGCACGACGATCACCATCGTTACTACCAGGGTGGACCTGGTTATTATCAACATCGCTAGAACAGGATTGTTCGCCCTGCCCGCGCTTCTCTGAATGAACGCGACAGGGAAATCACCCAGCCGATCCACTGCACACAATGCCCGCATTCAAGCGGGCATTTTTGTGTGCGCCGATCCGCCAGTCCAGCGCTTAAACAAGCCGCAAGCATTTGAAATCTAATGTCGCAGCAAACCGTTAGGCCACCGGATGGCGCGCGCCTAGGATTTGAGAATCTTTTTCGACTCGCAAACAAGGATGTTTATGCAGAGGACACTTATCAGGATCCACCGTCGACAGGCCATCGGATTTTGTCTGGCCATAATGGCGTTTGAATTGCTGACCTACATGGCCAGCGACATGATCATGCCGGCCATGCTGACGGTAGTGACGGAGCTGGATGCCGATGTGCGTCACGTGCCAAACGCCTTCAATCTGTACCTGATTGGCGGTGTCTGCCTGCAATGGCTGATCGGGCCATTGTCGGATCAATGCGGGCGGCGGCCGATGCTGTTGCTGGGTTGCGCACTGTTTGCTATTTCCTGCGCGGTTGCCTTCATAACCGACAGCATCGAAATGTTCAATCTGCTGCGCTTACTGCAGGGCATGGGTTTGGGGTTTGTGGTGGCCGTCAGTTATCCGGCCCTTCAGGAAGTTTTCTGCGAGGCGGACGCCGTGCGTCTGATGGCATTACTCGGCAATGTGGCGCTGTTGTCGCCCTTGCTCGGGCCGCTGCTGGGCAGCCTGCTGCTGGAATGGGTGAACTGGCGCGAGCTTTTTCTGGGGCTCGCAGTGGCGGCTGGCGTGGTCTGGGTCGGGCTATTTATCTGCATGCCTGAAACCGTGGGCACTGTGCGCCGGGACGGACAGGCGCTACGCCCGGTGGCCTTCTCTTGGCGACAGACCCGTCAGCGTTATCTGGCCCTGCTGGCCAATCGCAGGTTCCTCGCTGCAAGTCTGGCGCTAGGCCTGATGAGCCTGCCGTTGATTGCCTGGATTGGCCTTGCCCCCTTGTTACTGATCCAGCTGCTGGGCCTGACGTCGGTTGAATATGGCCTTTGGCAAATCCCGATTTTCTCAGCAGTTATCGTCGGCAACCTGATGCTTGATCGTTTATTACTGACGCACTCGATACCCGAATTGATAGGCCTGGCACTCTGGCCTTTTAGCCTCGGATTGCTGGCCCTCAGCGCATGCGCAGTGATTGGCACAACCCTCACCCCGGTGATTGCCAGCCTGGCGCTGTACGCCATCGGATTGGGCATGAGCAATGCCGCTTTGTATCGAATGGCACTCTTTGCCAGTGATGACAGCAAGGGGCTGGTGTCCGCCATGATCGGCATGATTTCGATCACCGTGATGGGCATCGGCGGCTCGCTGATTGCTGCTGGCGGCGGTGGCTCACACATTGAATTCTTCGCACTCTGGTCAGCCTTCGGCGGCCTGCTGTGTTTGCCTTTTCTCTACGGTTTTTTACAAGGCGCGAAAACCGCGCCACCTCCACCTCAATAAAGGATTATTGATGACTCATCTGCCCTATAGCGACGCGCTGTGCGGGTTGCCGCAGCCCTATTGTCGGGACTCGGCCCCCGCAGGACTGTTCGATCAAGCCATGGCCGAGACCAGCCGTTTTCATTGCCGGCACACCCCCGGTTACGAGCATTGGCTGAACAGTCATGGAATAAATGTGCATGACCTCGACAGCCTGGACGACTGGTCAACATTGCCGCCGATCTTCGCCAGTTTTTTCAAGCGTCACCTGCTGCTCAGCAGCACCGGTGAGCATGCACTGGAACTGACGTCCTCGGGCACCAGCGGCGAACAAAGCCGTATGCGCTATGACACACGCAGCATGGCTGGCGCCCAGTTCATGGTCGAACGAATATTCGATCATTACGGCTGGAACACTCCCGAAACCCCATGCAACTACCTGCTTCTGAGCTACGAGCCAAAAGATTGCATTACCTTGGGAACCGCTTACACCGATCAGTTTCTCTGCCGTTTTGCGCCAAAAAATCGCGTGATCTACGCCCTTCGCAATACGGGCGACGGTCATCAGTTCGATGTATTTGGTGTGATCGCAGCTCTGCAATCCTTCGCTGAAGAAGGCCTGCCGGTGAGAATATTCGGCTTTCCCGCATTTCTCTGGCAGGCCCTGCAGCGAATGCAGGCGACCGGTGTAGCGGATTTACAGTTACCGCCGAATTCGCTGGTGTTTTTCGGTGGTGGCTGGAAAACCCAGGCCACGCAGGAAATCCCAAAAACGCAGTTATATGCGCAAATCCACCGGCAACTGGGGATTGAGCCGTCGAATTGTCGCGATGGTTATGGGGCCGTCGAGCACGCGGTGCCTTACATCGAATGCGCTGAGCATCACTTTCATGTGCCGGTGTATTCACGCGTCTACGTGCGCGATCCCGGTGACTTTCGCGTGTTGCCCTATGGCCGGCCAGGCCTGTTGGGATTCGTCTCGCCCTACATCTCGTCGAGTCCTGCGCATGCGGTAGTGATGAGTGACCTGGCCACGTTACACCCCGGCGAAAGCTGCAACTGCGGCCTGGAAAGTGACTGGTTTGAACTGCATGGCCGCGCCGGCACCAGTGCCGGACGCAGTTGCGCCATGGCCGCCGCCGAACTGCTGGGGGATCACTGACATGTTTTTGATTAATGGACAGCTGAGTCCCCAACGTAGCCTCGATGATGCACTGCACACTCTTTATGCGGATCTGCCACAGCGCTTGAGCATGCCCTTGCGCGCAGAAACGGTGATCAGCGCAGCAATCCGGTTCGCCGAACAATTGCGCGACGGCAGCACACTCGCGCTCGACGCCGAGCAATGCCAAGCGTTGATCAACTTCTGCCAGGCCGATGCTTTACGCCACAAACTTGCGCGCGAACTCGGCGATCAACCAACCTCACTGCGGCGTATTGATTACCGTCAGCCACGTTTCGAAAGCTGGCGCGCATTGGGACTGGTCGTGCACATCACGCCGGGCAACGCGCCGTTGCTGGCATTCTGCGCGGTGCTTGAAGGTTTGCTGGCCGGCAACGTCAATTGGCTGCGCCCCAGCAGCAGCGATCGAGGATTGACCGCGCGTCTGCTTCAAGCGCTAGTGCAATGCGATGCCAGCGGACAACTCGCCGGCTACATCGCCGTATTACCGGTGACCACTGCGCACATCGGTCAGCTGTGCAAAAAGGCCAACGGCGTCGCCGCCTGGGGTGGAGAGTCCGCGTTGCGGGCCATCCGCCAACAGCTGCCGCCCGGTTGCCGCTGGATCGATTGGGGACATCGCATCAGCTTCGTTTACATGACACCGGAGGCGGCATCAGCGCAGGCGCTGGATGCCGTGGTCGATGAGGTCTGTCGTCTGGATCAGCAGGCGTGCTCCAGCCCCCAATGGCTGCTGGTGGACAGCGATGACCCTGCGGCTCTGCGCGACATCGCTGACAAAGTGGCCGAGGCCTTTGAACGTCGCGCCGGGCAATGGCCAGCGTTGCAGCCCACGCTGCAAGAAGCCTCGCAAATCACCACCCAAACGCAGATGACCCGCTTGGCGCAGAGTTTTGCCGGGCAGATGGGGCACGTGTGGAGCGGATCGGGCTGGCGTGTGATTTGGGCGCATAACCGCCAATTGAGCCCCTCGCCGCTGTTTCGCAGCTTGCTGCTCTTCCCGGTGCCTCGCGCGCGAATCAGTGAAACCTTGCTGAATTGGCGAAACGTCCTGCAAAGCTGCGCGCTGGTGTGCGAGGACAGCCAAATCAGTGAGCTGATGCAAACGTTGATCTGCGCCGGCGTCACCCGTCTGGCGCCAGTCAATGCCATTCACGACGGCTATGAGGGCGAACCCCACGACGGCGTCTATGCACTGCAACGGCTTAGCCGTCGAGTGTCGGTCAGCCTGTCCGCAACCACACTGCCGACCCACGCAACCCTTGACCCACTGCCACTGGCGCCCGTCCACAACGGTCAGCCGATCATGAGTAAAGACGCCTTCGTCTCGCAGCCCATCAATCCGGCAGCGCAACTGTATTTTCGCTCCGGCGGCAGTAGCGGCCTGCCGGCGTTGGCGGGTTTCAGCTACCGCGACTTCGAGCGGCAGATGCGGGCAACGGCCGATGGACTATTTGCGGCTGGTCTGGATCCGCGCCGTGACCGGGTCATGAATCTGTTCTTCAGTGGCGGGTTGTACGGTGGTTTCTTCAGCTTCGCCAAAGTGCTTGAGCTGCTCGACGTTAGCCACCTGCCGATGGGTGCCCCCGCCGATGATGAATACGCTGAAATCGCGAAACTGATCGTCGATCAACGCGTCAACGTGCTGATTGGCATGCCGAGCACCCTGCACCGCTTGTTCCTTAAAGAGAAAGAGCGACTGCAAGCGTACGGCAACATCGAAAAAGTCTTTCTCGGTGGTGAGCACGTCAGCGAGCAAAGTCGCGATCTGCTGCAAAGTTGCGGCGTTTCGCACATCCGTTCGGCCATCTACGGCAGCGTTGACGCAGGCCCGCTGGGCCACGCATGCCAGGCGACCGGCGATGGCGTGTTCCATCTGCTAAGCGATATCCAGCACCTGGAAATTATCGGGTTCGATGACGACGTCGCGGTGAGCGCAGATGGCGTCGGCCGACTGATCTTTACCTCAACCGCCCGGGAGGGCCAGTTCGTCGAGCGTTATGACATCGGCGACAGTGGTCGCTGGGTGCCCGGGCATTGTGCTTGCGGGCTGCTCTCGCCGCGTTTCGAACTGATGCAACGCCACGGAAAACTGATTCGTATCGGCACCGATTTCATTTCCCTGAGCGAATTGGCCGAGCGCCTGCAAAGCCCTTTCCAACTGTTGCTTGACCACGCACCCGACGGCGTCGAACGCATGCGCCTGCGCTCGGAACTCTCATCAGAGGAGGCCCTGACCCGACTGGCCAGCTATTTGACGCTCGCGACCGTCGTGCAAAGCGGATTGTTGGTGCTCGAAGTTGAAGCCTGTTCCGTCGAACACTTCACTCGCCACACACACAGCGGCAAGACGCCAATATTCATCGACTCACGGCGTTAACAGCCGACTTATTACAAGAGAAAACACCGTGAAAACTATTCATCAACTCAACGAGCTGATCACCTACGCTCGTCAACACTCGGTTTTTTACACAGAAACGCTGAGCCCTATTAATCAACCGATCACGGCTTTGTCCCAGCTGCCACTGACCGATCCAGTCGACTACTGGAATCAAAGTCATGACCTTGATCGTTGGCCTGTGCTGACAGGTTCACCGAGTCAGGCGCTGGTGTTCAAAACAGGCGGCTCGACCAGCGCAGGCAAGTTGTCCGTTTACAGCCGCAGTGAATGGCACACGCTCGTCAGAGACTTCGGTCATAGTCTGACAATGCAGTTCAAGCCCGACGATCGCGTGGCCAATCTGTTTTTCGCCGGCGACTTGTACGCCAGCTTTCTGTTTATTCATGACGCGCTCGCGCATGTCGATACGTCGATTACCGAATTCCCTTTCACCGGCGACGTCGATTCCAGTGTATTGGCCGAAGCGATCGTTCAGCATCGGATCAATGTTCTGGCAGGAGTGCCTGCGCACTTGTTGGCATTTGCCGCCTGGCTCAGTCGTCATGGGCAGATTCTGCAGGGCGTCGAGACAATCCTTTACGGCGGCGAAAGCTTGTTTGCTTCGCAGCGGCAGGTACTCGGCCAAGTTTTCCCCAACGCCCGCATCACCTCCATTGGCTACGCCAGCGTCGATGCCGGTTTTATCGGCGCCAGTACACTGGACTGCGATGACGGCGAGCATCGAATGCAGGATGAGCATGCCATTATCGAGATCATTGACGAGGTGTCCGGAGCGCTGATCGATGACTGTGATCAGCCGGGACTGTTAGTGCTGACCAACCTGAATCGAACCTTGATGCCGCTGATTCGCTACCCGGTCGGCGATCGCGCCTGCTGGCGTGAGCCCGCCGGCACCGCCCGGCGTAAATTTGCCCTAAAAGGACGCAGCGCCAGCAGCCAACGGGTGCGCGTGGGCCTGCTTTCGTTGATTCCGAGCGAAATCGGCGCCATCGTCCGGCACACCGTTGGCAGTGACGACTGGCAACTGATGATCGAACAGACAGCGCACAAGGATGTATTGAGCCTGAAGTGGCAACCGACCACCCCGCTGCCGCCGTCCGATGAGGACGCTTGCCGGCAACTTGAATCGCGCTTGGCCGAGTGCTATCCGCTGATCAAAAAACTGCAGGCTGACCAATTGCTGGAATTGCGCATTCAGCGTTGCACATCCGAAGATCTGCAGCGTCATCCGCGCTCCGGAAAATGCTTGCGCGTGCTCGATCGGCGCGTGTACTCGCCCCCTGCTGCGGGGCTTACGTGATGGAAGCACTGATTTTACGCAACTACCGCAATTCCGACGCAACGGCAGTCAGCCAACTGTTCAGGCAGGTCTACGGTGATCACTATGTGCAACCGCATGTGTACCTGCCGTACATGATTAGCCAGAACCACGCGGATCATCGATGGCATTCGCTGGTCGCCGAAGTCGATGAACAGATCCTCGGCCACGCCACACTGTTTCGCGAAACCGCCTCGCACAGCGCCGAACTGGCGCTGAGCGTCGTCCACCCGCAAACCCGTGGCCAACAAATCGCCACGCGTCTGGGCGAACAGTTACTGACCCATGCGCAAGCGTTGGGGTGTCGCAATGTCACGATCAAGCAAGTCACCCATCACCCCTACACGCAACGGATGGCCGCCAGCCTTGGCTTTCATAACACCGGGCTGCTGCCGGACTACGTACCCTCGCCGTTCGGCGCCAGCACGCCGGAATCGATTGTCATTGGTTGCCGGGTCATTCCAGGCTATCAACAACCGTTGCCGAACCAACGCTGGCCGACCCGTTGCGCGGCATTCATGCTCCACCTCAGCAACGTGTTCGGTGTCGATGATCAAACGCCTCGCTGGAGCGGCGTACCGGTTCAGCTGGAAAAGCAGGCGAACCGTTACGACATGCTTGTGAAAAAGATCGGTCCGGGCTTGATCAGGCAGTTGCGAGAGTTGCCAGCGCATTGGCTGGTGTCGATAAAGCTCAGACTGTCCAGGCACTTTGCCGTGGATCTGAGCCGGCTCGCCGATATCGGTTTTGTCTTTACGGGACTGGCGCCGGGGCACGGCAAATACGAGGGATGGTTGGCGTTGTTTCATCGGGGAATGTGTCAGCGGACGCTGCATCTCCACTGTCCGCACATGCAACGTTTGCACGAACTGACGCAAACGCAGGCAGCCACACAGATTGATCGTTAGCGGGAGCGATGGCCTGTGGTCTGATGAAAACTCAGCAGACCACAGGATTGCGGCGTTTAGGCCTTGGCTTTAACACCCTTGTCCGAAGGCGGCAAAGGGGCGTTACCGTCACCATAGGTTTTCAGATTCTGCAGCACGTAGATGGCTTTCTTGAATTCGGGGATCAAGCTCTTCCCGTAGAAATTGCCGTTAAGGCTGTTGCTCTGGATGGTGTCCAGTTGGGTCGCGAAATACTCCAGCGCATTGAAGCGCGCGTCAGGGTCTTTCTGCACGCCGAAACGGTCGAACTTATCGCCAGCATTGAGCAGTGTGATGGAGGTGACTTCAGAAATCAGTCCCCGGCCACGCAAGAACTCACTCAGATTGCCCAATTGCTTGACCGACACGTTGGCCGGGTCAAAACCCTTGATCTGTTTGCGCAGGCCTTGCTTGTCCATTTCGGCCACATTCAAAGCGTTGGGATCGTTGCCGACCAAAGTGAGCATCTGCTGCACCTTGACGCTCTGAGCCACTTGTTTCTTCGCACCCGTGTCGCGAACCAGAATGCCGGCCTTGCTCTGCCAGGTACCGGTAATGCCGATAGTCATGCGAAAACTCCTTGAAAAACGGCCATGAAATGTCCTTGTTGAGCGACTTGTATGCCCGAGAGTATCGGCCGGCACAGCAGTGACTCCAACTTATTTATGGTCTTTTTACACATTTCGTACATTTCAGATACAAATCTTCGAAGCCTCCTAAATAGAGGCTTACAGCGATATTGTTAGAGCGCCGAGAATAGATTTACAGCACTAATGAACAGGCTGGTTAGTTCGAATGTATCAATGCCGATACGTGCCTTTGATCGACAATTCGAAATCCAGTACGAAAGTACCTAAAGCTTCCCTTTGCCGCGACGATACGTAGGGATACCCGCACTGTTTCGAATCCCCGCGCCATAACTACAATCGCAGCTCAAGGACCGGTTTCCATGCCCGCATTCCGCACCATTCAGGCTCGCTACACGCTGTTTCTGGTTCTGTTCATCCTGCTGTTGTCAGTGCTGACCGTGGTCGGCATCAGCCAATTGGTCGCGCCCAAGTTGCGGCACACCGAAGAGCAAGTCGTGCTCAATCGCATTGCCGAAGTTGCTGAACAGATTCAGGGCGAATTGAACAAGGTTCAGGCACAGCAACGCAGCATCACTCAAACCATCCCACTGCTCGACAGCGCGGCAATCGACACCGTGTTGCCTGGACTGGTTGACCAGTACGGCGAATTGAAAGTCTTTGGCGGCGGTATCTGGCCGCAGCCCGGCCAACGTGAAGCCGGACGCAACAAGTTCAGCACCTTCTGGCACCGCGACGCCTCGGGAAAACTGGCGGTAAACACCTTCTGGAACAGCGACGCCGCGCCCAATTACTACGACCAGAGCTGGTACAAGGGCGGCATGCAAACACCGCGCGGCCAATGTGCCTGGGCCGCCGCCTATAAAGACGACGCCAGTGCCGAGCCGCGCACCAACTGCGCCATGGCCATCCAGAAAAACGGCGTAGCGTGGGGCGTGTCGACCATCGACGTGACCCTCGGCTTTTTCAATGATCTGGTGGCGCGCAAGGAAAAAGACCTAAACGCCGAAATGCTCATCGTCGAGGCAGACGGCAAGATCATCAGCAACAGCTCGCGGATCAGCGGCCCGATCGTGCTGAAGAACATCAGCGAGCTGGCGGGCAACCTGCCGTTCGCCAAGCAGGTCAACGCTGGTCTGCAAAACCGCGAGCAATCGCAACGCATCGAGTTCGACAACAACGGTCAGGACAGCACCTTCTTTATGCGTCCGATCGAAGGCACGCCGTGGTTCCTCGCCACCGCCCTGCCGACCAAAATGCTTACCGCCCAGCGTGATGACGTGCTCAGCACCTTGAGCCTGTTGCAGATTCCGTTGGTGATTCTGTTGGTGCTGCTGCAGGTCTACGCGATTCGTCAGTTGATCTCGCGCATGAAAGCGTTGAAGGCCAACATTGATTTGCTTTCCAGCGGCGATGCCGACCTGACCAAGCGCATCACCATTCGTGCCGAAGATGAACTGGGCGCGATCGGCCATTCGATCAACGCGTTTATCGCGTATCTGCAAAACATGATCGGAGAAGTGACTCACGCGACCGGGGCAATGGCTTCGAGCCTCGACAACCTGCAACGCACCTCGGCGCACACCAGTCAGATTCTGTTGCGCCATGCCTCGGAAACCGATCAGACGGTTACCGCGATCACCGAAATGAGCTCGACCGCCGAAAGCGTCGCGCAAAATGCCGCTGAAACCGCCGCGTTTACTCAGCGCGCCAACGAAAACGCCGACCGCTCGCGGGTGGTGGTGGGTGAAGCGACCAACAGCGTTGTAGCGCTGATCGACGAAGTGGCCAGCGCTACCCACAAAGTTGAAAACATGCAGCAGGACGCTCAACGCATCACCGAGATTCTCGGGGTGATTGGCGCGATTGCCGGCCAGACCAACCTGTTGGCGCTTAACGCTGCGATCGAGGCCGCGCGCGCCGGGGAACAGGGCCGTGGTTTTGCCGTGGTGGCTGACGAAGTCCGCGCCCTCGCTGCTCGCACTCAGGCCAGCACCTCGGAAATCAACGAAATGTTGACTCGCCTTACACAAGGCGTGAGCTCATCAGTTGCGGCGATGGAAAACACCCAGGCCAGTTGCCAGTCGGCGGCCGACGCCACGGCGCGGGTCAACACCGGTCTTGATGAAATGGCCGGTTCGGTCAGCCACATCAACAGCCTCAGCACACAAATCGCCACCGCCGCCGAACAGCAAAGCGCCGTGACCGAAGAGATCAACCGCAGCATGGTGCAAATCCGCCATATGGTTGAGGAACTGGTACACAGCGGCCAAGCCAGTGAGTTGAATACCCAGCAATTGCTGGAGGCTAACAGCCGGGTGAGTGCGATCATGGGGCGCTTCAAGGTGAGTTGATTCAAGCGCATCTCCTGTGGGAGCGAGCCTGCTCGCGAAAGCGTTCTGTCAGTTACGACTTTGGTGACAGGACTTCCGCATTCGCGAGCAGGCTCGCTCCCACAGGGTCAAGTGGTATGCA
>NZ_JASCPK010000092.1:0-24224 GCF_029959385.1 Pseudomonas sp. PS01303 | reverse complement strand
CGTGTAGGAGCTGCCGAAGGCTGCGATCTTTTGATCTTTCCTCTAAAAGATCAGGATCAAAAGATCGCAGCCTTCGGCAGCTCCTACATTGGCTTTGAGGCGAAAATATTCAGGTGGACTGGGCGGTGTCGTCCTCTGGCACTTCGTCCAAGAGGTCTTCCTGTCCAGGCAGTTCGGTCACTACGCTGAAATCCGTGACCTCAACCGCGCCTTCCCCATATCCCAGCAGATGAAAAGAAAACGCCTTTCGCTGCTGCGGGTTATCAAAGCTGAAATCCATCTCCAGCGGTTGATCCGCCGTGGCGACCATTTCCGTCGGCAGACCCAACTGCACGTCTTTCTCGAATTCCTTGGCCTTGAGCTGAATAAACGCCGTTTGCTGCGGATCAACCGCACGCACGGTCAGGCGCACGCGGGTGTAAGAGCCTTTGGGCATTTCCAGGTATTGCGCGCCGATCAGGTTGTCGGCCCAGTCGTCCTTGATTTGCGCCTGTAGCGGGATGACGTTGGTGCTGCCGAACTGATAGCGCTGATTGAGTGGGGTGCGCAGCAGTGACAGGTCGAGTGCGTTGGCACGCGCAGCGATTTGCCGGGCAGGGTGGCCGCTGTATTTACCTTTGTACGTGGCGCTTTCGGCAATGAACCCGGCGCTTTCGTAGTAACGGCAGCGGCGCGGCATATCGCATTCGGAGAAGATGCCTTGGCCATTGTGGTAACGCAGTTTGCCGTTGGTGAAAGACATGATTTCGCGACCGGAATCGTAGTCGCGGAACAGCGACCGACCGCTGAGTGCCGTGGGTACCGGCAGGTCGAAATAGTCGAGGATCGAGGTGCTCAGATCAACGTGGCCATAAACCCCTTTGTTCAGCCTTGGCAGTTGTGATTGCTCGGGCGCGAGGGTGAGATTGAATCCCCAAGAGGAGGCCAGACGTACACCGTCGATGCCATGGGACTCATCCGAAGTAATCACTACCAGCGTGTCTTTCAACACGCCTTGGCGTTCGAGACCGCTGAGGAACTGCTCCAGCGCATCATCGAGATAACCGACGGCGGCTTGTTTGGGCGTTTCATAACGCTCCAGATATTCCTCCGGGGCGGAGTAGGGCTGGTGCGTGCCAACGGTCAGTAGCGTGAGCATCCATGGCTGTTTCTGCTTCTTCAGTTCACCGACGTAATCCAGCGCACCCTCGAAGAAGGCCTTGTCATCCTTGCCCCAAGGGAATTCCAGGTAGTTGCTGTTGGTGAACCATTCCAGACCATGGGTCGCATCGAAACCGATGTGCGGCATGATTTTGTCTTTGGCCATGAAACGCAACCCGGCGCCTTGCAGGTAGTGCGTACTGAAACCGTGCTGGCGCAGTTGCGCCGGCAGGCAGGCTTGATTGCGTTCATGCAGGGTGAGCATTTCCACGCCTTTGGGCGTGCCGTTGTTGAGCTTGTCGTAATCGCCGCAGAGCATCGCGTACAGGCCGCGAATGGTCTGGTGCGTGTGCAGCACGTAATCCGGAGTGTTCATGCCGCGCTCGGCCCAGCGGCTGAGGTTGGGCATCAGGTCTTCCTGATAATGGCTGCCAATGGCTTCGCGGTTAGCGCGGAGGTAGGCGCCGGGAATGCCTTCCAGCGCGATGATCAGCACGTTGCGCGCCTGGCCCGGCGCGGCCAGCAGCTTGTGGCCATTGAGGTCGACGTCGGTGAGCCCGGCCATCGCCGGCGCGGGTTCTTCAATATCGCCGTCGAGCCATTCTTCGCCCTGAATCTGCAGATCGGCGACTTCGCTGGCGAGCAGTTGGTGTGGCAGGTTGTACAGCCGCCACGGATCAGCTTCGTTCGGCCACAGGTTCTGCGCGCCCCAATGCGCGGCGAACAACACCAGTGGCACGCTCCACACCGCGCGGGGCAGGGCTGGGCGAGTGACGCCGCGCCCGAGATACCGGGTCAGCAGCCAGACCATCAGCGCCAACAGCAAAACAATGCCCACCGCCGGATGCGCCATACCGCCGCCGGTGGAGTTTTCGACAAATTGCGGATCAATCAGGTAATGAATGTCGGAAGGTGTCGGCAAGCGGCCGACTGCGCTCACCAGTTCAGCAGTCGCCACCGCCAGCAGGCCCCAGAACAACAGCACCGGCAGCGCCAGCCACCAGGCGCGACGATGCAGCAAAACCACCAGCGAACTGCCAATGGCCAGATCCGACAAATACCCCAGCGGTGACGACCAGCCCAATACCGCGCGCAGGCACACCGGCACGATCAGCACCAGAATGATCAACGAGACGAGGCGGGCATGCGGATGCCGCAAACGGTGAAAAAGAGCGCTCACAAAAAAAAGACCTTACCGTCATTAAAACGTCAAAAAAGTGTGGGCGATGATACCAAGGGTGGGCGGACTGATCGCCCTTTTAAACTATTGGGCGATCTGCTTTGGGCAGGTGCTGAATGGCCTGAAGCCCAGAGCGGCTCTAGAGTTGCCCAACAATCGTCGATATTTCTATCGGCGTGTTTATTGTTTCAGCCTGTTTAATAACTCCAGAACCCAATCAATTCCCCTGTGGGAAAGGGGCAACCTTGCGCTGCCCCTTTTTTCGTTACGCTGCGACTTCTTCGCGCTTCACCACCAAGGTCAAAATGTCATAGCTGGCCACCAGCTCACCGAGCTGGTTGGTGACTTCCACATCCCACGCCACCACGCCTTGCGGAATGCCTTGCGGGCTCTTCTTGCCTTGGTCGATCTTGCGTTTGCAGGTCAGGCGCGCCTGAATGGTGTCGCCGATACCGACCGGGTTGATGAAACGCAAAGTGTCGAGGCCATAGTTGGCCAGCACCGGGCCGGGCGCAGCGGAGACGAACAGGCCGGCGGCCGCGGACAACACGAAATAGCCGTGGGCGATGCGTTTGCCGAACTGCGATTCCTTGGCGGCGATGTCGTCGAAGTGCATGTAGAAGTGGTCACCGGACAGGCAGCCGAAGTTGACCAGATCCGCTTCGGTGACAGTGCGGCGGTGAGTCAGCAGCGACTCGCCGATCTGCAGATCCTGGAAGTGTCGACGGAATGGATGCACTTCGGTCTCGATGACTTTTGCGCCGCGCACGTGTTCACCGGTGACGGCAGCGAGCATGGTCGGCGAGCCCTGCACGGCGGCGCGTTGTAGGTAATGTTTTACTGCACGCAAGCCACCCAACTCTTCACCACCACCAGCGCGACCCGGGCCGCCGTGTTTCAGTTGTGGCAGTGGCGAACCATGGCCGGTGGATTCGGCCGCGGATTCGCGATCCAGTACCAACAAACGGCCGTGCCAGGCCGCGGCAACCGGAATGGCTTTGGCGGCGATTTTCGGATCTTTGGTGACGAGGCTGGCAACCAGACTGCCCTTGCCGCGCGCGGCCAGCACCAGCGCTTCATCGAGATCGTCGTAGGCCATCAGTGTGCTGACCGGGCCGAAGGCTTCGATGTCATGCGCGCCACCTTCGGCGTGCGGATCACGGGCCAGCAACAGCGTTGGAGCGAAGAATGCGCCTTGGCTGACGTTTGCGCCGCGCGGTTCGAAACCGTCCTCAACGCCGAACAGCTGATCGCAGCTTTGCAGCAAGCTTTGCAAGCGTTCGCCGACGTCCTTCTGCTGATCATGGGAAGCCAATGCACCCATGCGCACGCCTTCCACGGATGGATCGCCGACGACGACTTTCGCCAAACGATCGCGCAGACGTGTGGCGACGGCGTCGATGTGTTGCTTGGGCACGATGGCGCGGCGAATCGCGGTGCATTTCTGCCCGGC
Source organism: Pseudomonas sp. PS01303 (assembly GCF_029959385.1). NCBI lineage: Bacteria > Pseudomonadati > Pseudomonadota > Gammaproteobacteria > Pseudomonadales > Pseudomonadaceae > Pseudomonas > Pseudomonas sp. PS01303. The sequence goes on along the minus strand of NZ_JASCPK010000092.1, from coordinate 20,451 downwards.
CTTGGTGGTCATCTCGCGGGCGACTTCTTTGATGAACAGCTCGAACTCTTCGTCGTCCGGGGTTACGTCAGGGGCGAGGATCGCGCAGTTCAGTGAGTCGGCCTCGGCGTTGAACGGCACCGAGTTGCGGATCAGGTTCGGGTTGACGCGCAGCTTGGCGGCGGTGTCGGCGGAACCGGTGAAGGTCACCACGTCCTGGCCTTGCATGCGGTCAAGGAGGTCGCCGGTGCTGCCGATCACCAGTTGCAGGCTGCCGGTCGGCAAAAGACCCGAGGCATCCATCATGCGTACCACGGCCTCGGTCAGATAACTGGTGGCGCTGGCCGGTTTGACAATGCACGGCATGCCCGCGAGGAAGCACGGCGCGAATTTTTCCAGCATGCCCCAGATCGGGAAGTTGAACGCGTTGATGTGCACCGCGACGCCGCCGCGCGGCACCAGAATATGTGTGCCGGCAAAGGTGCCGAGTTTGCCCAAGGGCAGCGCCGGGCCTTCGTGGACGATGTTGCCCGACGGCAACTCACGCGCGCCGAGGCCGGCGTAGGTGAATAGCGTGCCGTTGCCGCCCTCGATGTCGATCCAGCTGTCGGCGCGGGTGGCGCCGCTGTGGTGCGAGAGCGCGTAAAGCTCTTCCTTGCGTTCGCTGAGGTACAGCGCCAGGGCTTTGAGGCGTTGCGCGCGTTGCTGGAAGTCGAGCTTCATCAGTTCGGTGACGCCTTGGCGGCGACCAAAATCGATGGCTTCAGCGAAGTCCGGGCGCTCTTCGTGCGTGCGCGCCAGTTCGTGGCCGTCGATGGCGCTGCGCAGGATTTGCGCGCCGTGCTGGCCAATCCAGCGGCCGGCGAGGAAGCTTTGCAGGGTAGGGGCGTGGGACATGAAATAAGCTCCTGTGCTTGAAATTAGTGTTGGTTGGCGCCGGACGCGCCGATGCCGGTCATCGAACGGATGAACTGAGCAGGCTCGCTCCCACATTGTTTTGTGTTGTTGCTTGGCGCTGTGAGAACCACCATTCCCCTGTGGGAGCGAGCCTGCTCGCGAAAGCGGTGTGTCAGGCGACATCAATGTTGAATCTGATGACGCCTTCGCGAGCAAGCTCGCTCCCACATTGTTTTGTGTTGATGCCTGGCGCTGTGAGCACCGCCATCCTCTGTGGGAGCGAGCCTGCTCGCGAAAGCGGTGTGTCAGGCAACTTCAGTGTTGAATTTGATGACGCCTTCGCGAGCAGGCTCACTCCTACAGGGGATAGGTGTGAATCCTTTAGAACTGGTCGAAATCGAGGACGACTTTGTCGCTCACCGGGTATGCCTGGCACGACAGCACATACCCCGCCGCGACTTCGTAATCTTCCAGCGCATGGTTGCTGTCCATGTCGACTTCGCCTTCGATGACTTTGCACTTGCAGGTCGAGCACACGCCGGCCTTGCACGAGTACGGCAGCTCCAGGCCTTGCGCATTGCCGGCATCGAGCAGGCTCTGGCTGTTGCGTGGCAGTTCGAACGCCACGGCGCGACCGTCGCTGATCACGGTGATCTGGCTGACGCCGGCGTCGAGCATCTGCGCGGCCTCGCGGGCTTCGCGTTTGTGCTGGCTGCCGGCCGCGGCGAACAGTTCGAAGTGGATGCGCTCGGCGCCCATGCCTTTGGCCTTGAGGCTGTCGCGCACGGTTTCGGTCATCTCTTGCGGGCCGCAAATGAACGCTGCGTCGAGGGCTTTGACGTCGAGCCAGCGGCTGAACAGTTGCTCGCATTTCTGCGCGTCGATGCGACCGTTGTAGAGGTCAACGTCCTGTTGCTCACGGCTGAACACGAAGATCAGATTCAGACGTTGCAGGTAGCGGTTTTTCAGGTCTTCCAGCTGTTCACGGAACAATGCGCCCGAACTGGAGCGGTTGCCGTACAGCAACGTGACGCGGCTGTGCGGTTCGTTCTCCAGCGTGGTTTTGATGATCGACAGAATCGGCGTGATGCCCGAACCCGCTGCCACGGCGAGATAATTACCGTGCCGCGCCGGATCCAGATCAACATGGAAATGCCCGGCCGGCGGCATCACTTCCAGCGTGTGCCCGGGCTGCAATTGCTCATTGGCAAACGCCGAGAACCGCCCGCCGGCCACGCGTTTGATCGCAATGCGCAGTTCGCCGTCATTCACCCCGGTGCAGATCGAGTACGAGCGGCGCACTTCTTCGCCGTCCATCTGCGTGCGCATCACCAGGTGCTGGCCTTGGGTGAACTGAAAACTGTCCTGCAGGTGCTGCGGAATGTCGAAGGCGATGGACACGGCGTCGCGGGTTTCGCTGCGCACGTCCTTGATGGTCAGGCTGTGAAATTTGCTCATTATTGTTCTCCCGACACGGCGTAGGGCCGTTCAGATGCACTTGAAATAGTCGAAGGGCTCGCGGCAATCGCAGCAGCGGTACAAGGCTTTACACGCAGTCGAACCGAACTCGCTGAGCATCTCGGTGTGGGCGCTGCCGCACTGCGGGCAGAGCACCGTCGGACTCTCGCCGAGCAGCGTGCGTTTGCTTGCGCTGCCATCGGGCGGGGCGATGCCGTAAGCGCGCAGGCGTTCGCGACCATCGGCGGTGATCCAGTCGGTCGACCACGCCGGGGTCAATTTGCGCTCCAGTTTCGGCGCATTGAATCCGGCCTGTTCCAGCGCGGTGCGGATGTCATCCTCGATCACTTCGGTGGCCGGGCAACCGGAGTAGGTCGGCGTGACCACCACGTGCAGATGCCCGGCCTGCCAGTCGAGATCGCGGACGATACCCAGATCGACCACGCTGACCACCGGCACCTCCGGATCCATGACCTCTGCGAGGGTCGCCCAGGCCTTGTCCAGATCACCGAGCAGCGCCGGCCGGGCGCCGCGATCGCTGGTGATCAGCTCACCAGGTTGCATCGGGGTACGCTCGAGGCAGGAACTGCATTTCTGCGAGCAAAATGCCCAAGTGTTCGCTGTGCAGACCGCGACGGGCATTCAGATAGAAGTAGCTCGGCGCTGCCGGGACGGGCAGGGTGGCGCGAGTGAACACGTCGTTGACCGTGGCTTGCCATTGCGCAGCGACACTGGCGATGTCCGGCGAAATACCGGCCGCGCACAGACGTTGTTCGCTGTCGTCTGCGGCGATCAGTTCCACGGTAAAACGCCAGACTTCCGGAATCGCCGCGAGCATGCGCCGATGGCTTTCTTCGGTGCCGTCGCCCAGGCGTTCGATCCACTCGCCGGAGCGGCGCAGGTGATAGGTGACTTCCTTGACCGCTTTGGCGGCGATCCCGGCAATGCGTTCGTCGCTCGACTGGCTCAGGCCCTGCAACACCGGCAGGTGCCAGGCGTCGTAGAGGAATTGCTTGAGCATGGTCACGGCGTAGTCGCCATTCGGTTGCTCGACCAGCAGCAGATTGCGGTAGGCACGCTCGTCGCGGCGGAAGGCCAGATCATCGGCATCGCGGCCGTCATCCAGCAACTCGGCAGCGTATTCCAGCCAGTGCCGCGCCTGGCCGACGAGGTCGAGGCCGACGTTCATCAGCGCCAGTTCTTCTTCCAGCGCTGGCGCCTTGCCGCACCATTGGCACAGACGCTGGCCCTGAATCAGGGCGCTGTCACCGAGGCGCAGCAGGTATTCGATCAGATCGGTTTTATCGTTCATGGTCGACCTCACATGTGCCCGACTTCGGCCGGCAGTTCGTAGAAACTGGCGTGGCGATAAACCTTGTCATCAGCCGGATCGAACAGCGGATCCTTTTCATCCGGCGACGAGGCGGTGATCAGCGCCGAAGGCACCACCCACAGGCTCACACCCTCGCTGCGACGGGTGTAGAGCTCGCGAGCGTTTTCGATGGCCATGGTGGTGTCGGCGGCATGCACGCTGCCGACGTGTTTGTGATTGAGGCCGTGCTTGCTGCGCACGAAAACTTCGAAAAGGGTCCATTGGGACATGTCATTCACTCCACATCAGTTCGGTTAGTGCGGCTGACAATCGATCGTTCCCACGCTCCTGCGTGGGAATGCAGCCCGTGACGCTCCGCGTCACTGGACGCAGAGCGTCCCTTGAGGCGTTCCCACGCAGAGCGTGGGAACGATCAGCAGTCGTGCCTTGGGTCAGGCGGCGTTTTTGTTGTTTTTTTTACGGGCATGAGCGACGGCGGCTTCGCGTACCCAGGCGCCGTCTTCAATGGCTTTGCGGCGGGTGGCGACGCGTTCCTGATTGCACGGGCCGTTGCCCTTGAGCACTTCGTAGAACTCGTTCCACTGGATTTCGCCAAAGTCGTAGTGGCCGCGCTCGGCGTTCCACTTCAAGTCAGGATCGGGGCAGGTGCAGCCGAGCAGTTCGAGCTGCGGGATGGTCTGGTCGATAAAGCGCTGGCGCAGTTCGTCATTGCTCTGGCGTTTGATCTTCCAGGCCATCGATTGCGCACTGTTCGGCGAGTGCTCATCGCTCGGGCCGAACATCATCAGCGACGGCCACCACAGGCGATTGATCGCGTCCTGCACCATGTCTTTTTGCGCCTGAGTGCCGTGACGCATCATGGTCAGGAGAATTTCGTAGCCCTGGCGCTGATGGAAACTCTCTTCCTTGCAGATGCGCACCATGGCCCGCGAGTAAGGGCCGTACGAAGTGCGCTGCAGCACCACCTGATTGACGATCGCGGCGCCGTCGACCAGCCAGCCCACCGCGCCCATGTCGGCCCAGTTCAGCGTCGGGTAATTGAAGATGCTCGAATACTTGGCTTTGCCGCTGTGCAGCTTGGCGATCTCTTCATCGCGGTCGGCGCCGAGGGTTTCCATCGCGCTGTAGAGGTACAGCCCGTGACCGGCCTCGTCCTGAATCTTCGCCATCAATTGCAATTTGCGTTTGAGTGACGGTGCGCGAGTCACCCAGTTGCCTTCCGGAAGCATGCCGACGATTTCGGAGTGGGCGTGCTGGGAGATCTGCCGGATCAGCGTCTGGCGATACGCATCGGGCATCCAGTTCTTCGCTTCGATCTTGATTTCTGAATCGATTTTTTCCTGGAAGGCGCGTTCCTCTTCGGACATCTCCGAAAGGTCTTTGATGCGCTTGACGCCGGTTTCTACAAGCTGTGCGTACATTATTGTTCTCCTGCCTCAGGTTTATCGAAGGCATGTTCGAGGGCATGGAGAACTTTATAAGTGATACGGAAATTAATATCAAACACAAAATAACGTGTCGTATGTTTTTTCTGTATCGCTTCGGATGAATGGTGAGCGTTGCCCCGCATTTGCAAAGCGGAAAACGCGCACGGCGATGCTCGGCAGAGCATCGCCGTGGTTTTGCAGGGGGAGGGAGGGATTGCAGCGAGCAGCGAAGGCCTTGCACCTTCGCCGCTGTTATTGCTTTAAGCTTTCGCGCGTTTGTCGATCACATGGCAAGCCTTGCCTTCCGAGCGTTTGATCGAGAACGGCGGCTGCAGCAGCACCCGTGAACTGATACCGATATACGTCTTGATGTGCTTGCTCAGCTCCCCGCACAAGGCCTTCTGCTGTTCATCACTCAAGCCTTGATGATCGGCCTTGAGCTCGACGTGGACATCGACGCTGTCGAGATTGCCGTTGCGATACAGGTGAATCTCGTATGACTCCGACAGCTGTTTGACTTTCAGCACCTGCTCCTCGACCTGGGTCGGGAACACGTTGACGCCACGGATAATCAGCATGTCGTCGCTGCGGCCGGTGATCTTGTCGATACGGCGCATCGGGCGTGCGGTGCCCGGCAGCAGGCGAGTGAGGTCGCGGGTGCGGTAGCGGATCATCGGTAGGGCTTCTTTGCTCAGCGAAGTGAACACCAGTTCGCCCATCTGTCCGTCCGGCAGCACTTCGCCGGTGATCGGGTCGATGATTTCCGGGTAGAAATGGTCTTCCCAGATCGTTGGGCCGTCGCGGCTTTCCGCGCATTCCATGGCCACGCCCGGGCCCATGATTTCCGATAAGCCATAGATGTCCAGAGCAGTGATGCCCAAGCGTGCCTCGATGGCGCTGCGCAGTTCGGCAGTCCACGGCTCGGCGCCGAAGATGCCCAGGCGCAGGGCCAGTTTGTGCGGGTCGATGCCCTGACGTTCGATCTCGTCGGCGATGTTGAGCATGTACGACGGCGTGACCATGATGATGTCGGGCTGGAAGTCCTTGATCAATTGCACTTGTTTTTCGGTCTGGCCGCCGGACATCGGGATCACTGTGCAACCGAGGCGTTCGGCACCGTAATGCGCGCCGAGGCCGCCGGTAAACAGGCCGTAACCGTAGGAGATGTGCACCTTGTCACCGCGGCGGCCGCCGCCGGCACGAATCGAACGGGCAACGATGTTGGCCCAGGTGTCGATGTCGTTCTGCGTGTAACCGACCACGGTCGGTTTGCCGGTGGTGCCGCTGGACGCGTGCAGGCGCACGACGTCATGCATCGGCACGGCAAACATGCCGTAGGGATAGTTGTCGCGCAGGTCGGATTTGGTGGTGAACGGAAATTTCGCCAGGTCGTCCAGCGAGCGAATGTCGTCCGGGTGCATGCCCAGGGCATCGAAGCGTTGACGGTACAGCGGCACATTGTTGTAGGCGTGGTTGAGGCTCCAGCGCAGGCGCTCGAGTTGATGCTGACGCAACTGGTCGACGCTGGCGGTTTCCAGCGGATCCAGTTCAGGGTTGAGCACGGCTTGGGCAATTGGCATGTTCATGACTTCACTCGAATTATTTTTGTGTTTCCGCCCCGCCTGCGCAGGGCTCTGAGTGCATGCCCCAAGGATACCTGTCGGCACCTCGGGAATCGCGGTTCTTTAGTCGGATAAACGCTCGATCACCAGCGCGATGCCTTGACCGACACCGATGCACATGGTGCACAGCGCATAGCGACCCTGACGCTCTTCCAATTCCTGCAGGGCGGTGGTGACCAGTCGCGCGCCGCTCATCCCCAGCGGATGGCCGAGGGCGATGGCGCCGCCGTTCGGGTTGACGCGTGGGTCGTTGTCGCCCAGACCGAGTTCACGCAGCACCGCCAGGCCTTGCGCGGCGAACGCTTCGTTGAGTTCGATGACGTCCATGTCGGCGAGGCTGAGGTTGGCCAGTTCCAGCACCTTGCGCGTGGCGGGCACCGGGCCGATGCCCATGATCCGTGGCTCGACGCCGGCAGTGGCCATCGCCACGACACGGCCGCGAGCCTTCAAACCGTAACGCTGTGCGGTTTGCCCATTGGCCAGCAGCAAGGCGCAGGCGCCATCATTCACGCCCGAAGCATTGCCGGCGGTGATGCTGCCGCCCTCGCGGAACGGCGTGCCGAGTTTTTGCAGTTGTTCCAGCGTGGTGTCGGCGCGCGGGTGTTCGTCATGCTCGACGACTTTGGCCGGGCCTTTGCGCTGGGGGATTTCCACGGCAACGATTTCTTTCGCCAGGCGTCCGCTGGCCTGCGCGGCCGAGGCGCGTTGCTGGCTGCGCAGGGCGAAAGCGTCCTGGTCGGCGCGGGAAATGTTGAACTGTGCGGCGACGTTTTCTGCGGTCTCGGGCATCGAATCAATGCCGAAGGTTTTCTTCATCAGCGGATTGACGAAACGCCAGCCGATGGTGGTGTCGTGCATCTCTGCGGAACGGGAAAACGCCGTCTCGGCCTTGCCCATCACCAGCGGCGCACGCGACATCGATTCGACGCCGCCGACCAGCATCAGCCCGGCCTCACCGCTGCGAATCGCCCGTGCGGCAGTGCCGATTGCATCCAGTCCCGAGCCGCACAAACGGTTGAGCGTGGTGCCCGGCACGCTGACCGGCAACCCGGCCAGCAACGCCGACATGCGCGCGACGTTGCGGTTGTCTTCACCGGCCTGATTGGCGCAGCCGTAGATCACGTCGTCGACCTGGCTCCAGTCGACTTGCGGGTGGCGGCGCAACAGTTCACGCAGCGGCACGGCGCCGAGGTCGTCGGCGCGCACGCTGCTCAAGGTTCCGGCGTAGCGGCCGATCGGGGTGCGCACGGCGTCGATGATCAGAGCGTCATTCATGGGGAGTCTCCGGCGTCAGCACGGTGCCGCGCACTTTGTAGGATTTGCCGTGGAACAGGGCGACCAACTGGCCCTGCTGGTTTTCAATGCGCACGTCGTAATTGCCGGTGCGGCCCGAGCGCGATTGCTCGGTGCAGCGTGCGGTGAGCGTGTCGCCCAACTGCGCGGGCGCGATGTAGTCGATGCTGCAACCGATCGCCACGGTGGCGTCGTTGTAACTGTTGCAGGCGAAGGCGAACGCCGAGTCGGCGAGGGTGAATAGGAAGCCGCCGTGACAGGTGCCGTGGCCTTGGATCATGTCGGCGCGCACGGCCATGCCCAAGGTGCAGCTGCCGGGCGCGGCGCTGATCAGGCGGATGCCCAAGCCTTGGGTCGCGGCATCGCGGTCGAACATGGTTTGCGCGCAACGGCTGGCGAGGCTCATGGCTTCAAGGCTGGTCATGGAATGTGCTCCCTTCGGCGACTTTGCGGCGTAACAGCAGCGATGGCCGGTAGCGCTCTTCGCCGTAACTGGTTTGCAGGTGGTCGAGGACTTGGGTGATCTGCGCCAGGCCGATGCGCTCGGCCCAAGCCAATGGGCCTTGCGGATAATTGACCCCGGCGCGCATGGCCAGATCGATGTCTGCTGCCGAGGCAACGTCGTGCAGCACGGTGTCGGCGGCTTCGTTGGCGAGCATGGCGACGGTGCGCAACACGGCGAGGCCCGGTGTGTCGCTGAGCAGGCTGACCTGCAGTCCGGCGCTTTGCAGCAGGGCGATGCCTTGTTCGCGGGCGTCAGAGCTGATGTCCGCCGAGCAACTGATGGCGATGCGTTTGGCGCTGGCGTAATCGAAAGCCAGGTCAATCAGGATCAGATTGCGCAGGCCGTCTTCCTTCGCACGTTGGCTGGCCATGCGCCCGTCGCTCAGGGCCAATACCGCGTCGCCGACCCTTAACAGGCCTTTGCCATCGCGCTTGATCACGCTGGTTTTCAGGCGTGGCAGCAAATCGTTGAGGACGCCGAGATCGCCTTCGACCACGCAGTTATCGACGCTCGCATCGCTGCTGATTTGTTGCGGCTGCGGGCGTTGCGCGCCTTCGTTGTAATTGTAGAAACCACGTCCGCTTTTGCGGCCGAAACGCCCGGCGTCGACCAGTTCTTTCTGGATCAGCGACGGCTGAAAACGAGTGTCGCCGTAATAGGCGTCGAACACCGAACATGTCACCGCGTAATTCACATCGTGGCCGATCAGATCAGTGAGTTCGAAGGCGCCCATAGCGAAGCCGCCAGCCTCACGCATCAGCGCGTCGAGGGTGGCGCAATCGGCGGCGCCTTCCTGCAACAGGCGCAGACTTTCGGCGTAGAACGGCCGGGCCACGCGATTGACGATGAAACCCGGCGTCGAACGGGTGTGCACCGGTTGCTTGCCCCAGGCTTTGGCGGTGTCGAACAAGGTCTGGGCGAGGGCGGAATCGCTGGCCAACCCGGAGACAATTTCCACCAATGGCATCACGGGCGCCGGGTTGAAGAAGTGCAGCCCGAGCAGACGTCCCGGGCGTTGCAGGCCTGCAGCAATGCTGGTGATCGACAGTGAAGAAGTGTTGCTGGCAAGAATGCAGTCGTCGCCGCAAAGACTTTCCAACTGTTTGAACAACCCGCGTTTGACTTCAAGGTTTTCGACAATCGCTTCGATGATCAACGTGCAGTCGGCCAGCGTTTCGATGGCTTCTACCGCGTGCAAGCGAGCGACGATGGCGCCGCGCTCATCCGCCGCGAGTTTGCCTTTCTCCACGCGTTTGCCGAGTTGGCGGTCGATACCGTCGATGGCTTGCGCGGCGGCGCCCGGACGATTATCCAGCAGCAACACCGAATGCCCGGCTTGCGCCGCGACTTGCGCAATGCCGGCGCCCATGGCGCCGGCACCGATCACGGCGATTTTTGCGTTGCGGTCGAGTGCGCTCATGTTCAGCGACCCTTGAACGCTGGGGTGCGTTTGTCCATGAAGGCGCTGACGCCTTCGCGGTAATCCTCGCTGCGCCCGGCCAGCCGTTGCAGGTCGCGCTCCAGCTCAAGCTGTTCATCGAAGGTGTTGCTGAGGCTGGCGTTGAGGCTGCGTTTGATCAGCGCCAGACCGTAAGTCGGTTGTGTGGCCAAGTGGCGGGCGAGGGTCAGCGCTCCGTCGCGCAATTGCGCGTCGTCAACGCAGCGATAGATCAACCCCCATTGCTCGGCCTGTTCGGCGCTCAAACGGTTGCCGAGCAAGGCCAAGGCTTTGGCGCGGGCCATGCCGACCAGTCGCGGCAACGTCCAGGTGCCGCCGGAATCCGGGATCAGGCCGATTTTGCAGAACGCTTGAATGAAGCTCGCCGAACGCGCCGCCAGCACCAGATCGCAGGCCAGCGGAATGTTCGCCCCGGCCCCGGCAGCGACGCCGTTGACCGCGCAAATCACCGGCATTGGCAGATCGCGTAACTGGCGGATCAACGGGTTGTAGAAGGTTTCGATCGACACGCCGAGATCCGGCGCTTCAGTGCCTGGCGCGACATTGCGGTCGCTGAGATCTTGACCGGCGCAGAAGCCACGACCTTCACCGGTCAGCAGCAGCACGCGCACTTCCGGGTTCTGCCGCACCTGCTTCAGCGCTTCCTTGACCTCCAGGTGCATGGCGGTGTTGAAGCTGTTCAGTTGCTCGGGCCGGTTGAGGCTGAGCAGGGCGACGCCGGCCTCGATGGAAAACAGGATGTGTTCGAAGTTCATGGGCAAGGCTCTCCGGGAGATCGTTCGATTCGATTACTGGCCGCGAAACTGCGGCGCACGCTTGTCTTGAAAGGCGCGGATGCCTTCATCGCGGTCGGCGGTGCCGGCCAGCAAGGTGAAGGCGTGGCGCTCGAAACGCAGGCCGCTGGCCAAATCGGTGTCCATCGCCTTGAGCAGCGCTTCCTTGGCCAGACGCACGGCCAATGGCGCTTTCGCGGCGATGGCGTGGGCGATCTGCAGGGCGCGTTCGACGGTGAATTCCGGCTGGGTGATTTCGCTGACCAGGCCGGCGCGCAGGGCATGGCGGGCGTCGATGGCTTCGCCGGTGAGCACCATTTGCATCGCCAGGGATTTACCCACGGCACGCAGCAATCGCTGGGTGCCACCGGCGCCGGGCATGATCCCGAGGTTGATTTCCGGCTGACCGAAACGCGCGTCTTCACCGGCAATCAGGATGTCGGCGTGCATCGCCAATTCGCAGCCGCCGCCGAGGGCGAAGCCGTTGACGGCGGCGATCAGCGGCTTGCTGAAGCGGGTGATGGTTTGCCACGAGGCTTGGCGCGGGTCATTGAGGATGCCGACCAGATCGCGCTCGGCCATTTCCTTGATGTCGGCGCCCGCAGCGAAGGCTTTGCGGCTGCCGGTCAGCACCACGGCGCGGGTCTCGGGGTCGGCTTCGGCGGCGCTCAGTGCAGCGGCGAGTTCGCCGAGCAGTTCGGTGTTGAGGGCATTCAAGGCCTGCGGACGTTGCAGGGTGATCAGGCGCACAGCTTGCAGCTGTTCAACGGCCAGTGTTTGAGGCATGGCAAAGGCCCTCACGGAGCACGCTCGGCTAATGCCGGCTTGTTGTTGGTTCGACGTCAGGCGTCGGATTTGCCGGAGTATAGGCTTAACGTGATACGTAAATGCAAGATTGAAATGTGATTAACGTGTCCCAAATGGAAGGTTGTGGAATTTGCTACAGCTTGTTGGTTCTTGGTTGGAGTTGAGTAACTGATTGAAATAACGCGAATATTCGTAGGTTTTGTGGGATCGAGATTGCCGATGAACGGTGTTCGACAAAAGCGATACGCTTTTCTCTCTTCACTGCATCGAAATGATGTGATACAAATCAAGCCTGTTTACGCATCGCTTTGCGTATCTCACCGCACAACGTCCACCAAAGGAGCCTGCGATGACCTGTTACAGCCTTGATGGACTGACCCCGGTGGTTGACCCTTCGGCTTATGTGCATCCGTCAGCGGTGTTGATCGGCGACGTGATCATTGGCCCGCATTGTTATGTCGGGCCGCTGGCCAGTTTGCGCGGCGACTTTGGCCGCATCGTGCTGGAAGAGGGCGCTAACTTGCAGGACACCTGCGTGATGCACGGCTTTCCCGACAGCGACACGGTGGTCGAGCGCAATGGCCATATCGGCCACGGCGCGGTGTTGCACGGTTGCCGGATCGGCGCTGACGCGCTGGTCGGGATGAATGCGGTGGTGATGGATAACGCACGAATTGGCGCACGCTCGTTTGTCTCGGCGGCGGCGTTCGTCAAAGCGGGTTTTGAATGCCCGGAACAGTCATTGGTGATGGGCGCACCGGCGAGTATCAAGCGCGTATTGAGTGATCAGGAAGTGGCGTGGAAACAGGCCGGCACTCGCAAGTACCAAGCGCTGGCCCAGCGCTGCCTGACGCAGATGCAGGTGTGCGAACCGCTGAGCGAACCTGAAGCGGATCGCCCACGGATCAGTGACAGCGGCTTGCGCCCAAAAGCATCTCAATCCCAGTGAGATCAGGTCTTTGTGTGGTTGCAGGACTTTGTGGTGAGGGGATTTATCCCCGACGGGCTGCGAAGCGGCCCCAAAAGCCGGGACTGCTGCGCAGTCCATCGGGGATAAATCCCCTCGCCACAGGGTTCACTCATAAAGGTTTTGATTCGGTATATTCCTTCCTTTTTCATTGTCCGGTACGCCCATGTCATCGCTGACACCTTTGAACCACCTCATCACCCGTTTCCAGGAGCAGACGCCCATCCGCGCCAGTTCCTTGATCATTACGCTGTACGGGGATGCCATCGAACCCCACGGCGGCACGGTGTGGCTGGGCAGTCTGATCCAGTTGCTCGAACCGATCGGCATCAACGAACGGCTGATCCGTACTTCGATTTTTCGCCTGACCAAAGAAGGCTGGCTGACCGCCGAAAAAGTCGGCCGCCGCAGCTACTACAGCCTCACCGGCACCGGGCGTCGGCGCTTCGATAAGGCCTTCAAGCGCGTGTACAGTTCAACCGTGCCGGCGTGGGACGGTTCGTGGTGCCTGGCGATGCTCACGCAATTGAGCCAGGACAAGCGCAAGCAAGTGCGCGAAGAACTCGAGTGGCAAGGTTTTGGTGCGATTTCGCCGGCCGTGCTGGCGTGCCCGCGCAGTGATCGCGCCGACGTCAACGCGACCCTGCAAGACCTCGGCGCGCTCGAAGACACCATCGTTTTCGAAACCACCGCGCAAGACGTATTGGCCTCCAAAGCCCTGCGTGCACAGGTGCGCGAGAGCTGGAACATCGAGGAACTGGCGGCGCATTACAGCGAGTTCATCCAATTGTTCCGACCGCTCTGGCAAGCACTGCGCGAGCAGGAAAACCTGCTGCCGGCCGACTGCTTCATGGCACGTCTTCTGCTTATTCATGAATACCGCAAACTGCTGCTGCGCGACCCGCAACTGCCTGACGAATTGCTCCCCGGCGATTGGGAAGGCCGTGCCGCCCGCCAGCTTTGCCGCAACATTTACCGATTGATCTACGCCAAGGCCGAAGAGTGGCTGAACACTGCGCTGGAAACCGCTGACGGGCCGTTGCCGGATGTCGGCGAGAGTTTCTATCGACGTTTTGGCGGCTTGAAATAAGCGCCACAACGAGGGAGCCGCACTGTTCAGGAAGAACGCTTGGATTGACGTAGATAATAAAAACAAGCCTGCGTGAGGCCAGACATGATTTCTTCAACTGCACAACGCCGTGACGGCTTCGATCAATGGATCCATCAGATCAACCAGATCTGTGGCGCCTTCAACGCGCAAACCCTCGGCGCCGATTTCTCCGGGCGCATTCGCGAGTACCAAAGCGGTGCGCTCAAGCTGAGTTTTGTCGACGCCTGCCAAGCGCGGCTGTATCGCACGCCGACGGAAATCGCTGCCGGCGAGGGCGGTAAATATTTTGCCGTGTTCCAGCTCGAAGGCTCGGCGGGCATGGCTCAGGGCGACAATAAAGCGCTGCTCTCGGCGGGCGACATCACCCTGATCGACGCCTCCCGCCCGAGCGATTTCACTTACCACGAAAACTCGCGGCAACTGTCGCTGATCCTGCCGACGCATCTGGTCGAGAAGACCTTGCGCTTCAATCAGGTCAAGTGCGGCCACCGCATCCCGGCGAGTTCGCCGATGGCCATGCTCTCGCACCATTTGATTCTCGACGCGACGCGGCAAAAGAACCTCAGCCTCAGCGAAAGCGAAGCGACGCTGGAGGCGATTGTCAGCCTGCTGCGCCCGGCGATCAGCCACAGCGAAGATTGCAGCGATCTGCATGAACGGATCTTCCAGAAATCCTTGGCGTGCATCGACGAGCACATTCGCTGCGAAGAACTCTGTCCGGAGTGGTTGGCGCGGGAAGTCGGCATGTCGGTGCGCGGGCTGTACCGGATCTTTGCAAAAAAGGGTCTGGTGGTGGCGCGCTACATCAAGAATCGGCGGCTGGATTTGTGCGCCGAATCGCTGCGCCAAGCCGGGGCTGAGCAGAAGCTCTCGGTGTTTGGTTATTCCTGGGGCTTTTCCGATTCGAGCCATTTTTCCACGGCATTCAAATCACGTTTCGGCATTGCGCCGGGGGAGTACCGCAGGCAGCATGCCTGAGGCTCAGTAGTGCATGCCGTCATCGATGGCGATACCTTGCGCGCGCATGGCTTTGATCAGCTCCGCGCGGGTGCCCGGCAGGTTGAGCATGGTTTCGTGGCGCAACTGCGCAATCTCGTCAGCGCTGTACGGCTGATAGTGCGCAGGCGTGCTTTTGCCAGCCATGCCGTCCTCGCGAATCAGCCAGTTGAGCAGGTCGGCCAGTTGCGCGTTGTTCAGCGCTGATTGCGACATGCCCGGCACGCGCACCAGAAACTCCCGGCCACCGGGTACCTTAAGAAAGTTGCCGACGAAACCGGTCAGACGCGGTGTGTCGTTGGCGGCTGAACCGCTGCCGTCGGGCAAGTGGCAGCCGGCGCATTGCAATTGGTAATTCACGCCGACGCTGTAACCCGCCTGGGCGATGGGCGTTTGCGGCGATTCGTTACCCGGCGCATGACGCTGATTGGGGTTGGGAATGGCCCGGGCGTAAACCGCTGGTGCGGCCAACACCAAAGCCAGACCCATCACGAACAAATGACGCATAACACCACCCTCAAAATTTACACAAAACCCTTGTAGGAGCTGAGCTTGCTCGCGAAAGCGGTGTGTCAGGCAATCCATATGCTGGATGTGCTGACGTCTTCGCGAGCAAGCTCGGCTCCTACAAAAGGGCGGTGTTGTCAGACGGCGACACCGCGAATAATCGAAACCGTGCAGTGGTAGATGTGCGATTTCGCCGCCAAACACCAGTTCACGTCGTTGTTGTTGAACGGCCGGTACGCCGGCTCTTCGCTGTCGTTGCGCGTACAGGCGCACTGCGCGCAGCTCTGTTTTCCGCAGCAATCGTTGTACGAAATGATGTAATCCTTGCCGTCCGCCGGGTTGCGGCAGGTGCCGATCCAGGTCACTTGCGAGGCTTCGGTGCCGGGTGGGCACGAGGTCACCGAGCCGCCGCAGCAACTGCACAGAAAGCCGTCGATCGAGCAGTAGCGCCAGTAGTCGCAGCTGTTCGGATCACCGGGATCGCCGGCCTTGGGATTGTCCGCCGCCAGCGCCTTGCTGGTGCGATCCAGCGGCAACAGCAGCGGCAGTGCGGCGCCGGCGACCATCAGCGAGCCCATGCGCGCCAGCAATTTGCGTCGCGATGTGGTGTCGGCCACGCGGCGGGTCGAGCGCTCAAAGAGCAGATCCAGCAGTTTCATAAATGTCTCCCTGCTCAGTGGCTGTGGCTATGGCCGTGACCGTGGTCATGCGGCTGCGGCTGGCTGTTGAGGTATTCCTGCAGCGTGGCGCTGTGCAGGTGTTCGACCTCGAACAGGCTGTCGAGATGCTCACGGGAATTGACCAGACCTTTGGCGCGCAAGGTGCCGGATTTGTCGATCAGCGCCGCGTACGGCAGCTTGCCGATCTGGTAGGTCATGCCGACTTCCGGGCCGACCACGTAGGTCATGTCATCGAGTTTGTGTTCGCGGATCAGCGCTTGTTGGGCATCCATGTCGCCGTCGCTGATAAACACCACGTCGAGGCGATCGGCTTGTTGTTTGGCGATGGATTTGATCGCCGGCAGCAGCGATTTGCAGATCGGGCAGGTCGGCGAGAGGAAGAACAGCAACTGGTTCTTTTCCCCGGCATAACCAAAATTGACCGGACGACCATGGCGATCAGCAGCGGTGACTTGCGGCGCCGCTTCGTTGACCGCCACACCCTTATCGACCATCAGCGCACCGGCCGGAGCAATGCGCCCGTGCAGCACGCCGATCTGCCGCACCAGGCCCATCACCGCGAACGCCAGCGCAATCAGCAGCACCCACAACAGCACGTTGGAAATCATCAGACCTTGCATAAATCACCTACCAATCAATTTGAGCAGAAGAGGGGAGTTGGCCAGCAAGCCGTCGGCGGAGGCGTAGATCAGCAGCGCAACAGCACTGGCGGCGACGGTGACAAAACCGTCGAACAAACCAAGGTCGCGAACGATCGGAGTGCTGCTCGCCAGTAACGCCAAAGCCACCAACACCGCGTTGCGCGCCAGCAGAATCGGGCGCAACGGTTGCGCTTGATCCGGCCCGGCACAGCCGCAGTCGATGTCACGCCGACCGCGCCACAGGTTGATGCCGATGGCGGCGGCGTACAGCGCGATCAACCCGGCTGCGCAGACCGCTGCAATGGCGCGGCTGAACGGCACCAGCAGGGCAAAAGCGATAAGCAATTCCAGCAGCGGAATCACTCGGCCCACGGGCCGTACCAGCGTTTCGGGCAGCAGTTGATAGTCCGCCAGTTGCCGGGCAAACCGGCCCGGTGCGCGCAGCTTGTGCGTCGCCGCGCTGGCCAGCAGCACGGCGACGGCCAGCGCACTGGCGATGATGAAAATCGGGTCAAGGGTCATGGCTGAACCTCCTCAGTAGCTCATGACTTGCGTCGCGGTTTTCGCGACTTTCGGCATGCTCGATTGAAGCTTGTTGGTGCTCAGATCGAAGACCTGCAAACCGCCCTCGACGTCAGCGCCGAGCAGCAACGGTTTGTCGTCGCCGGTGGCTTGCAGGCTCCAGACCGGCGTCGGTGCTTCGAGGGTCGCGACCTTCTTGCCGGTTTTGATATCGAAGGCCCAGATCAGCGTGCTCGGGTCTTCCCACTTCATCGCTTCGTGGGCGTCGTGCATCAACACGTACAGGCGATCGAGCTTCGGTGCGACCGCCATCAACTGCCAGCCGCCGGGGGCCCAACCGGTTTTCTTTTCGGCGTCGTTGACCAGCGACCACGCCGGCAGAATCTTCGGCGCGTCGCCGGCGAAATCGACCGGGCGCACAGTGCCGGTGGTGGTGACGAAGTAGTAGGTGTCGCCGACGTTGACCGCGCGCTCGTTGAGCTTCTCGGCGTTCGGGTCGAAGAACGGCGTGCGGCTGCGCGCGGTTTCCTGGCCCTGATCATTGAGGGTGACCACTTGCAGGCTGCCGTCGCCGCACAACGAGGCGAAGCGGCGGTTGCCGACCGGGTAATTGAGCACGCAACCGGGGATGGCGATTTCACTGCTGACCGCATGGGACTGGGTGTCGACCACGGTCACCGAGGTCGATGGGGTGAAGTTGTAGACGTAGACGAAGCGGTCATCGCCGCTCGGTTTCAGGCCGTAGCGCTGGGTCAGGGATTCGGCGCGTTTGCTTGGAATCACCACTTCCCACGAGGGCGACAGCGTCGAGGTGTCCCACGCGGTGAGCACGTCGGTGCGGGTGCCGCGAGTGCCGCGCGAGTAGAACAGGTCGGCGCTGTACAGGGTTTTGCGGTCATGGCTCAGGGCCGATGGCGCGGCAAAACCGGTCGGCACCATGCCGAGGATTTTCTTCTTGTCGGGATCGACCACGGTGACGCGGCCCATCACGAAACTTTCGAATTCGACGTCGACCACGTAAGCGCGGTGCGCTTCGGGCGGGAACGCCAGCGTGGTCTGGCCGATGGTGTCGGGCGGCAGATCGGCATGGGCGCTGTTCAAGCCGAGCATCAGCAGGCTCAAGCCCAGCGCTGACGGTACTGTGATCCGGTTGGTTCGCATTGAAGGGGGACTCCCTGACTGGTGCCCTGAAAAGTGGGTGCCAGTGGATTCTGCCTCTGCGGCGAAACCGGGGAATTGCTGTGTCTGCCAAGTGCTTGTGTGTCTGTGCCAGTCGCAATTGGCAGCCTTGCCAACACGACTGGCAGGCAGGGCAAAACCTGCTTTGGCGGCAGGCCAGACAATCTCCATCAGCTCCCGTCGCCACCAATCCCTGTAGGAGCTGAGCTTGCTCGCGAAAGCGGTGTGTCAGGCAACCCCTGTTCTGAATGTGCTGACGTCTTCGCGAGCAAGCTCGGCTCCTACAGGGATTGGTGTGTATTCACTGTTTTTTTGGATGTGTCTTCTATGTCCCTGCTCAAATTCGCCTGTGCTTCGTTGTTTTCTCTGACACTCGCCCAAGCCGCTGTCGCCGCCGATTGCGCGGCGGATTCATCCCACGGCGCACAAATTTTCAACACCGAATGCGGCGTCTGCCACGCGGTTAAAAAAGACGTCACCGGCATGATGGGCCCCAACCTTAACGGCGTGATCGGGCGCAAATCCGGCTCACTGGCAGGCTTCAGCTATTCCCAGGCGATGCGCAGCAAAGACGTCACCTGGCAGGCCGAGACCATCGCCGAACTGATCACCCAACCCCAGGCCTACGTGCCCGGCACCTACATGCCCTACATGGGCCTGGCCTCGAAAGATGATCGTGAGGCCGTGGTGTGTTTCCTCAAATCCAAGGAGGCTTTATGAGCAACGTTGCAATGCTGCCGCAAGTCGCGGCGTTCATTGATCGTCGACATGGCTGCTTTATCGATGGCCAGTGGCAATTCGCTGAAGGGCCGACGATTGCCGTGGTCGATCCGGCCACCGGCCAGACCTTGTGCGAAACCCTCGATGCGCCGGCCGAATTGGTCGAGCGCGCGGTGCAGTCTTCGCATGCCGCGTTCAAGTCTGGCGTGTGGTCGGGCCTGCGCCCGGCCGATCGCGAGCGCATCCTGCTGAATTTCACCCGCCTGGTCGAGGAACACGGCGAAGAGCTGGCGCAACTGGAAACCCTCAGCCAGGGCAAGTCGATCAACATGGCCCGCGCGCTGGACGTCAACGCCACGGTGGAATTCATGCGCTACATGTCGGGCTGGGCGACCAAGATCGAAGGACAGACCTACGACGTGTCGATTCCGCTGCCGCCGGGGACAAAATTCACCACGTTCACCAAACGCGAACCGGTGGGTGTGGTGGTCGGCATCGTGCCGTGGAATTTTCCATTGATGATCGCCGCGTGGAAGTTGATGCCGGCGCTGGCCACCGGTTGCACGGTGGTGATCAAACCGGCGATGGAAACTCCGCTGACGGCCATGCGTCTGGCTGAACTGGCGTTAGAGGCGGGCATTCCGGCAGGCGTGTTCAACGTGGTCACGGGCGGCGGGGCTTCGGTCGGCGGCGCGCTGACGGCGCATCCACTGGTGAGCAAGGTGTCGTTCACCGGTTCGACGGTGGTGGGCAAAACCGTTGGTGTCGCGTGCATGGCCAACATGACCCGTTTTGCGCTGGAACTGGGCGGCAAGAACCCGATGATTCTGCTGGCGGATGCCGATGTTGAAAAAGCCATTCAAGGCGCGATTCTCGGTGGCTTGCTGAACAACGGTCAGGTGTGCGCGGCGGCGTCGCGCTTCTATGTGCATCGTTCGATTCACGACCAGTTTGTCGAAGGTCTCGCGGCAGTGGTTTCGGCCATGCCGATTGGCGCGGGGATGAACTGCGAGGCGGCCATCAATCCGCTGGTGTCACGCAAGCAGCAACAAAGCGTGCTCAAGCACATCGAACTGGCCAAGCGTGAAGGCGCGCGAGTGGTGTGTGGCGGTGAGCTGCTCGAGGGTGAGGGTTTTTACGTGCAGCCGACGGTGCTGGCGGATGTCGATCACAGCATGGCCGTGGCCCGTGAAGAAGTGTTCGGCCCGGTGTTGGCGGTGATTGCGTTTGATGATGAAGACGCGATGATCGAGTTGGCCAATGACAATCCGTATGGGTTGGCCGCGAGTTTGTGGACGAATGATTTGAGCAAGGCGATGAACCTGGTGCCGCGTATCGAAGCGGGCACGGTGTGGGTGAATGCGCATGTGCTGCTGGATCCGGCAATGCCGTTTGGCGGGGTCAAGCAATCGGGGATGGGGCGAGAGTTTGGCAGAACGGTGATCGAGGCCTACACCGAACTGAAATCGGTGTGCATAGCCCACTGACATCAAATCCTGTAGGAGCTGCGGCACGCTGCGATCTTTTGATCCTGCTTTTAAAAATCAAAATCAAAAGATCGCAGCGTGCCGCAGC
>NZ_JASCPK010000091.1:0-24257 GCF_029959385.1 Pseudomonas sp. PS01303 | reverse complement strand
GATTTATCCCCGTTGGGTTGCGAAGCGACCCCCGCTTTTTAAATTGCTGGGGGCTGCTGCGCAGCCCAACGGGGATAAATCCCCTCGCCACAGATAAATCCCCTCACCACAGATGAATCCCTTGCCACATAGTATTTCAAGCAGAGAGCGCATGTAAAAAAAGAGGTGACCCCATTGGTCACCCCTTTTTCATGCCTGCCACTTAAGCCAGATCAACCAGCACAATCTCGCTGTCTTCAATCGCCGTGACCGTCAACACTCGCTCTTGCGCAACCGCCACACCGTCGCGTGCTTGAGCCCGCAAACCATTGACCTCAATCACGCCAGTCGCGGGTACCAGATACGCCCGGCGCCCTTCATCCAGTCGATACTCCGCCGTTTCCCCAGCCTTGATATTCGCTGCTACCAAACGCGCATCGGCGCGAATCCGCAGGCTCTGATCATCGCCGTCCTTACCGCTCGCCAGCGTCACGAAGCCTTCACGCTGGCCTTTCGGGAACGGCTTGGCACCCCACGACGGCGGTGCGCCAGTCTCGGTTGGCAAAATCCAGATCTGAAAGATCTTGGTGTCACGCGCCTCCAGGTTGTACTCGCTGTGCGCAATACCGGTGCCAGCGCTCATGACCTGCACGTCGCCAGCCTCGGTGCGGCCCTTGTTGCCCAGATTGTCCTGGTGGGTAATTGCACCTTCACGCACATAGGTGATGATTTCCATGTCGCGATGCGGGTGCTGCGGGAAGCCTGTGCCAGCGGCGATCACGTCGTCGTTCCACACCCGCAGGTTGCCCCAGTTCATGCGTTGCGGATCGTAGTATTCGGCGAACGAAAAATGGTGATGGGCATCCAACCAGCCGTGATGGGCGCCGCCCAGCGAGCTGAAGGGTCTGAGTTCGAGCATGATCGTCTCCTGAAAACGAGGTTTATGACGGCCATCATCCATCAGCCAAACATCGATAAAAAGCGTAAAAACTGCGGCATTACCATCGAATCAGTCGATAGAAAACAGCTTTGAAATGATTAAGCACAACCTTCAATTCATCGCCTAAACCAATGACCTGCAAGCATTTCGCTAGAACTCGACGGCAAATGCAGACACCATAGAGCCAACAGCCTCACACCCTGGAGTCCGTCAGCGTGGCGCAACACACCCCCGATCTACCTCCCGAACTTCGTCCTCTGGCCGAGATGCCTTGGTTCAAGCGTTTAGCCGCGCGTTTCTTCGGCCACGGCCTGACCCGTTTACGCGCTCAACACCGCGCGTCGTGGCTGCATGGCCAGGCCGACGGCTTTCGCAGCGGGCACACCGCTGGCGTCGAATACGGTTTTAACGAAGGCAAGCTTGAAGGGTTGGAGGAAGGCCGTCAGGTTCTGCTGATTCGCGACAGCCGCAACACCGAGCATCGACCGCCGAGCATCGACAACCACTTGTTCGATGATTGGCGTTTGCCACTGACCGCCGAGCTGAAGAAACGCATCAAAGCCGATGTCGCTCGGTTGCTTCCCGAAAAGGCGCAACCGAGTGCCGCGCAATGGAAGATGATCTTCAGCGAAACGCCGTCCACTTCAGTGGTTGCCGGCGCCGGGGCAGGCAAGTCGACCACGCTGGTGCTGCGCATTCTGCTGCTCACGCACTATCTGGGTTTTGAGCTGGATTCGATGACCGTGGTGACCTTTACCCGAGAGTCGCGCAAAGACTTCATCAATAAGCTGATGGAAATGTTCGCGCTCTGGGGGCAGGCATTGAGCCCGAAACAGGCGCGCGAACTGGTGCGCACCTTTCACTCGCGCATTTTGCCGATGGTGCGCAGCCTGCCGGGGTTCGAACGCCTGCAAGCCTTCGAAAACCTCAGCAATCGCCCGCAGGGCAGCGATGAAGAGGTCGACAGCAACCCTTTCGACCTGCGCATCAACGACGCCCAGCGTCAGCAGCTCAATGCCTGTTATCACCGCCTGTTTACTCGCGATGAACGTTTCCGCGAATTGATACAGCCGCTTTCTCGCGCGGCGTTGCAGCTTAAAGAGCTGGAACGCGATCACCCGGACGTGCAGAAACGCGTGGCGGTAACCGAGCTGGCGGCCAAGCGCGACGAAGAACTCTGCGACGCCATCGAGGATCTATGGTTTCGCGCGGGCGCCTGGCCGATCAAAGGCATCGAACCGAACCGCCAGACCTTCGACATCAATGGCGCTAAATTCCATGCTCATGGCTACATCCCAAGCCTCGACGCGTGGGTGGTACTGGGCTTTGATCCGCGCGAAAACGCCCAGATCTGTCGGCCAAACGCCAAGCTCTCTATCCGCGCTGAATGGGCGGTTAAGCGCACCCTGTTTCAAGCTTTCTGTCGTAAGCCATTGATATGGATAGATTCCTACGAATCATCGAGACGCGTATTGGCCACGTTGGCCGGTGATGCCAGCGCGGGTCCGGGCTTTGATTACAAGGTCAAAGGCGAACTCGCTTCCGCGCCGCTACTTGATTGTTTCGTCGCCGCCGCAGGCTTTATCGAGAACCTGGGACTGGACGTGCCGGACGCCGTAGGCCGCATGAGTTTCGCCAAGGAAGACCCGGATCGGTTCTTTTTCGAGGCCTTGAGCCTGTTCTGGCGTGCGCTGGAAGATCATCTGCTGGATCAGAAACCGCCGGTGATGACCTACAACCGCATGTTTGCGCTGTTCAGCGAACACTCGCCGGAGAACCTCAAGTTGCTCCGCGATGAGCTGCTGCGACCGATGTCGCACCTGATGATCGACGAGTTTCAGGACGTTTCGCCGCAGATCGTCTCGTGGATTCGCGCGAGCCTCACGGAGATTCGCAGCCGAGGCCCGGCCATGCATGTCGGACGTGGTGCGCAACGCTCGTCGTTGCTGTGTGTGGGTGATGACTGGCAGTCGATCTATGGCTGGCGGGGCAGTTCGCCGAGTTATTTCATGGAGTTCAACAAGGAATTCCCGTCGCCGAGCACTACGCGGGTCATGCTCAGCGACAACTATCGCAGCCACCAGCACATCATCGACGCCGCCGAGCACATCGTTCGCGCAGCGCCGGCGATCCCCGGCAAGAAAGCAAAGTCCAGCGGCGAGCCCAAACCACTGCAACCGGTTAATGTGCTGGAGCGAGATGACCAAGGTCTTGGTCGGCGCCTCGCCGAACACTACCGTCAGGGCGATTCGATCTTGATGCTCTATCGAAAAAGCAGCGATAAGTTATTGATAGAACAGCATATTCAGTCTGTAGTTAATGTGGATTCGAGCTTGCCATACGAAGCTCGGCGCCTGAAACAACTGACCTATCACAGCGCCAAAGGCTTGCAAGCTGATGCGGTTTTTTTGCTCGGCGATTGTCAGCACTTGACCAGTTCGCCGTACAAAAACCAGGTTTACCGCATGGCCGGTCTAGGCAAAAGCGGCGACAGCGAGCCTTACGACAGCGCGCAAAAAGACGAAATCCTGCGCTTGGCTTATGTCGGCATCACCCGCGCCGTCAGCCATTGCTATTGGTACGTCGAACCACAGGAAAGCCAAGCGGTGAATATGCCGCGAGCGTCCGAGCGGGTGGCCAAAGGCAAGGCTTTCTTTGTCGATCACCGCGCAGAAAGCCAAACCGCCTGAAACCTTCGCCCACAAAAAAGCCCGCTTAACGGCGGGCTTTTCTTTATTAATCAGAAGCTTATGCGTAACTCCTGAGAGATTCAGGTGGTATGAAAGCTTCAAGCTCATCCTCCACCGCTTCAATCATCCGCTCGACATCCGCCGCATTCATCACCGTTGCACACGGGATGCCGGCGATGGCGATCAGGGTTTCGCCGCTGGCACGATCAAACAGACGCGCGACCATGCTGCCCGGCGCGTCCATCGTGGCCTCGAAACCCATGGGATGAAAATGCCAGCGCATCAGCTGGCAAGCGTTGGGGAACGTGACTTTGCTTGACCCTTTATTCATGTTGTTGCCCGCCTTCATCATCGAGCGTTTCCTTTTGCTCATGGTAGGTGGGAAGAGCCTTCATTGGCTCAACCAGTGTCAGGACTTAAAAGTAGCATCCGGATGTGAATTTTCTGTGAGATTTTTCAGTTCATTTGGCGATTGCGACCGGTTTTTTGATGTGCGTCACGCCAAATGCACTTATCGCCAAATGGCCACTATCGATTGGCCATTGCTGCCCGAGGCGAAGTTGGGCAAGCTCGGTTTCTTTTCGCCGAGCCTTTTATGCACGCCGACGACGACGGCCCAAAACAGACCGAGGCCACGGCCGCCACGGTCATGCGCTATCACCTGAGCTGGAAACACCGCGATCTGGACGCCGTCATGGCGCTGTATCACCCGGACATCGAATACAACGACTTCTTTCAGAATCGCGTGCTCGGCCTCGACGAGCTGCGCGAGTACGTTCGTGTCAGCATGCCGCGAGAATCCGACGAAGCGCTTGAGCATTGCGACCGCATCCGCGTCGACGGCAACACCGCGTTCATTCAATACGAAGTGACGTTGCGCGGCGGCGACGGTTTGGTGTCGTTCCGCTCCAGTGAAGCGATCACGGTCAAGGACGGACTGATCTGGCGCGTCAACGAATACGCCTCACTGGTGCGTGCGCAGGCAGGCGGTACTTCGGCGTCGAATCAGCGCCCGGCGGTCAGTCGTCTGGGCTTGTCGCCACGGCAACTGAGCTTTATGGCCGAAGATCTGCAGCAATACTTCGAAAAACAGCAACCGTATCTCGATCCCGCACTCGACCTGCAGCGAGTGGCGAAGGAGTGCGGGTACAGCCGCAATCAGATTTCTTACCTGCTCAATCAGGTGTTGGGGCAAAGCTTCTATCGCTACGTAAACCAAGCGCGGTTGCAGCATTTGTTGCGCTCGCTGGATGGCGCCACGCCCCCAGTGCGCATTGATGAGCTGGCCTTCGCCGCCGGCTTCAACTCGGTGTCGGCGTTTTACAGCTGTTTCCGTCAGCACACTGGCCAGTCACCGAAGGCCTACGTTAAACAAATTTCTTTGCGGGCACGCGCGCAAGACAACGCTTAAGCCCACGCACTAGGATCGACGCCATCGAAGGTTTTCAGTGGCGGAGTCTTGCATGCCGGCGTGGCGCACTATCAGTTTGTGGATGGATCAACTCGACGAGCCGCTGACCGCGCGGCCCGAGCTGACGCAGGATCTCGACGTAGACGTGGCGATTATCGGCGCGGGGTACACCGGGCTGTGGACGGCGTACTACCTGAAGAAGCTCGCCCCCGGTCTGGACATTGCCATCGTCGAAGCGCAAACCGCCGGGTTTGGCGCGTCCGGTCGCAACGGCGGTTGGTTGATGGGCAATCTGCTCGGTGAAGATCGCTTGCTCGCCGGACTGTCACCGGAACAGCGCCGCGCCTCGTTTGATCTGCTGCACAGCATTCCCGATGAAGTTGAAGTCGTCCTCGAACGTGAAGGCATCGACTGCGATTATCGCAAGGGCGGCGTGTTGTATTGCGCTGCACGTTACCCGGAGCAGGAAGCCACGCTGCGTGAATACCTGGCGAAACTGCACGCCCAAGGCCTGAACGACAACGACTACCGCTGGCTCAGCCCCGAGCAATTGGCGCAACAGATTCGCGTGGCCAAGCCTTACGGCGGCATTTACGCGCCGCACGTGGCGACCATTCACCCAGCGAAACTGGTGCGTGGTCTCGCGCGGACCGTGCAAAGCATGGGCGTGAAGATCTACGAAAACAGTCCGGTCACGCATTGGCAGTCCGGCAGCTTGCGCACCGCCAAGGCCAGCGTGCGCAGTCGCTGGATCGTCCCGGCCGTTGAAGGTTATTCGGTGACCTTGCCGCCGCTCGGCCGTTATCAATTGCCGGTGCAAAGCCTGATTGTCGCCACCGAACCGTTGTCCGCCGCCACGTGGGATGAGATTGGCCTCAATCGCGGCCAGGCCTTCAGCGAATTCAGCCGTCAGGTCACTTACGGCCAGCGCAGTGCCGACAACCGCCTGATCTTCGGTGCCCGTGGCGGTTATCAGTTCGCCGGCAAGCTGCGCCACAACTTCGATCTGACCCGCGATGAGGTCGAACTGCGCCGTTATCTGTTCGGCGAACTGTTCCCGCAACTGAAAAACGTGCAAATCACTCACGCCTGGGGCGGCAACCTCGGCATGTCGCGACACTTCAAGCCGCACATGCTCTGCGATCGCGCCAATGGCATCGCGCTGTCCGGCGGTTATGGCGGGGAGGGCGTCGGTGCGAGCAACCTCGGCGGCCGCACCCTGGCGGATCTGATTCTTGAACGCGACAGCGAACTGGTGCATCAGCCGTGGGTACTGCCGGACGGCGGCATTCATGCGCTGCGTGCCTGGGAACCGGAGCCGTGCCGCTGGCTCGGTTACAACGCGATCATCAAAAGCTTCGTCCATGAAGACCAGACCCTGGCCAATCCGGCGACCGCGCCATGGCGGCGCAAACTCGCCAGCCAAGTGGCCGGTTTCATGGAAGGTTTCATGCACTAAACGTCGATTGATTTTAAGAACGCCCAAAAGACAGGTCAGACCATGAGCATTACCCAGTTCAAAAACACCGCGACATTGCAGCTCGACGAATCCAACCCGGTGGCCGTTCCTCTCGGCGAACCAATCGCCATCGCCTCAACCACCAGCGTCGAGCGCGACGACGGCGTCGAAACCGGCATCTGGGAATGCACCCCGGGCCGCTGGCGTCGGCAGATCACCGCGCAGGAGTTCTGCCATTTCATCTCCGGGCGTTGCACGTTCACCCCGGACGGTGGCGGCGAAACCCTGCACATACAAGGTGGCGACGCACTGATGTTGCCGGCCAACACGCTCGGTATCTGGGACATCGAAGAGACCGTGCGCAAGACCTATGTACTGATTTTCTGATCGTTTGATCCCTTTGATTGCCTGCCAACAAAAAAACCTACACAGGAATCGACCCATGATCCGCAAGACCCTCGCTCTGGCACCGCTGATGCTGGCCGTTTCCCTCGCTCAGGCGGCGGACACGGTCAAGGTGTACAACTGGTCCGACTACATCGCGCCAGACACCACCAAGAATTTCCAAAAAGAAACCGGCGTTGGCGTCACCTATGACGTCTACGACAGCAATGAAACCCTCGACGGCAAGTTGATGACCGGCAAATCCGGGTACGACGTGGTATTCCCGTCCAACCACTTCATGGCGCGGCAGATTCAGGGCGGGGCGCTGAAGAAACTCGACAAGAGCCAGTTGCCGAACTGGAAAAACCTCAACCCGGTGCTGCTCAAGGCGTTGCAGGTCAACGACCCGAACAACGAACACGGCTTCCCGTATTTGTGGGGCAGCACCGGCATCGGCTACAACATCGCCAAGGTCAAAGCCGTGCTGGGCGACGATGCACCGGTGGATTCGTGGGATCTGATCTTCAAACCCGAGAACATGGAAAAACTGCAGAAGTGCGGCGTGGCCATCCTCGACAACGGCCCGGAATTGCTCCCGGCAGCGCTCAATTATTTGGGCTTGCCGCACCACAGCAAAAATCCCGAAGACTACAAAAAGGCTGAAGCACTGCTGATGAAAGTGCGGCCGTACGTCAGCTACTTCCACTCCTCCAAATACACCAGCGACCTGGCCAACGGCGATATCTGCGTGGCAGTCGGTTTCTCTGGGGACATCCTTCAAGCGGAAAACCGCGCCAAGGAAGCCAAGAACGGTGTCGACATCGGTTACAACATTCCCAAGGAAGGCGCGGCGATCTGGTTCGACATGGTCGCCATGCCGGTCGATGCACCGGACGAGAAGGCCGGTTACGCGTTCATGAACTACCTGCTGCGCCCGGACGTCATGGCCGGCATCAGCAACTACGTGCACTACGCCAACGGCAACGAACAGGCCGACAGCCTGATCGACCCGGCCATCAAAAACGACACCAAGGTGTATCCGAGCCCGGAAATGATGGGCAAGTTGTTCGCACTGGAGGCGATGCCGCTGAATATCGACCGGATTCGTACGCGGGTCTGGAACAAGATTCGCACGGGTAGCTAAGACATCTCGATTTTCTATCGCTAGATAATCCAGGCACCTGTCAGATATGACAGGTGCCTGATTGCTGCTGCTTGTCGTTTACTGACGCTAGCGCGACCGCAACGGTTGGGCGCAGAAGGAGCAGCAGATATGACTACAGCGACTATCGGCACTATGAAAGGGACGGTCGAGATTTATACAGCGACCGACGTATTGATCCGCACCTACAACTTCGAAACCAGCGAGGTGAACCGGTATCAAACCAGTGGTCTAGAGGCGTCTGGATTCATGGTGTCAGAGGGCGCCTCCATTTCTTTCGGCTTCGTGGACAGGGATCAACCCAGTGGCCATTTCCCTTTGCCGAGCCTTGAACTCACGAGCCTCATGTTTCATCCCGAATTTGGCCATGCCAACGCGGCGGTGAGCGGGGAAGTGGTTCTGCAAAATCATGCCCCTCGGCAGATCATCAATGGCCGATTGTGTTTCACGACTGAGTACCGAAATTCCAGGTTCTACAAAGTTGACGTCATATTCGATATCCACGGCATCGACAGCGAGGAAGCTCCACAGGCGTGAAAACACATGTTGGCAAAAAGCATAACTTGTAGGAGCTGAGCTTGCTCGCGAAGGCGTCTGTTCAGTCAACATAGAGCTTGACTGACACTCCGCTTTCGCGAGCAAGCCCGCTCCCACATAGGTTATTCAGTGAGTTTGAGAAGTTGATATCAATACACTGGCACTGCACTGTTAAAGTGCGGAAAAGTGAGACGCAGCTAACAAAACACAACTTACCGATATTTAATAATTAAATATAAAATCGTCAGACAATTAGGCGAAAGCCCGCAACTTTAAACAATCTTTAGACCTCGCGCGCTTTGTTTACGGCAGTTTTCAGAAACACTCAGATTTCATTCCAAAAAAATCCTTTACGGCAGATTTCAAATTGTGTCAGTTTTCTTTCGCCCTCAATGGGGCGAGTGATAGGACGATCTCGCCAGGGATCGCCGCTATCGGACAAAAACTGTTCCATTGCTAAACAAGGAAGTGTGTTTATGTCGAAAGTTAAAACCAATGCTATTGATGCTGCCGAACAGGCTTTCCAGCCGGTCGGTGCCGTTCAGCCACTGGCAGCCGCCAGTTCGGCCTGGAATCAGATCAATAGTTTCAGCCATCAATACGATCGTGGTGGCAACCTCACGGTTAATGGCAAACCCTCCTTCTCCGTCGACCAGGCCGCCACCCAGTTGTTGCGCGACGGTGCTGCCTACCAGGACAAGGACGGCAGCGGCAAGATCGAACTCACCTACACGTTCCTGACTTCTGCTTCGTCGAGCACGATGAACAAACACGGGATCAGCGGGTTCAGCCAGTTCAGCACCCAGCAAAAAGCTCAGGCAGCGCTCGCCATGCAATCCTGGGCTGACGTGGCCAACGTGACCTTCACTGAGAAAGCCTCCGGCGGTGACGGCCACATGACCTTCGGTAATTACAGCGGTGGCCAGGATGGTGCGGCAGCGTTCGCCTATCTGCCAGGCACCGGCGCCGGTTACGACGGTACATCGTGGTACCTGATCAACAGCGGCTACACGCAAAACAAGAACCCGGATCTGAACAACTACGGCCGTCAGACCCTGACCCACGAGATCGGCCACAGCCTCGGCCTGGCTCACCCGGGCGACTACAACGCCGGCAATGGCAACCCGACTTACAACGACGCTTCCTACGGGCAAGACACCCGCGGCTACAGCCTCATGAGTTACTGGAGCGAGAGCAACACCAACCAGAACTTCAGCAAGGGCGGCGTGGAAGCTTACGCGTCTGGCCCGCTGATGGACGATATCGCGGCCATCCAAAAACTCTACGGTGCCAACACCAATATCCGTACCGGTGACACCACCTACGGCTTCAACTCCAACGCCGGTCGCGATTTCCTCAGCGCGTCGTCGTCGAGTGACAAGCTGGTGTTCTCGGTGTGGGATGCGGGCGGCAAGGACACCCTGGACTTCTCTGGCTTCACCCAGAACCAGAAGATCAACCTCAATGACGCCTCGTTCTCTGACGTTGGCGGCATGGTCGGTAACGTGTCCATTGCCAAAGGCGCGATCATCGAAAATGCCATTGGCGGTTCGGGCAACGATCTGCTGATCGGCAACAGCGTCGCCAACGAGTTGAAGGGCGGTGCCGGCAACGACATCATCTGGGGCGCCGGTGGTGCCGACAAACTGTGGGGCGGCGCCGGTTCGGACACCTTTGTGTTCGCAGCCAGTTCGGATTCCAAACCGGGTGCGGTGGATCAGATCCTCGATTTTGTCAGCGGTCTCGACAAAATCGACCTGACCGGGATCACCAACGGTGCAGGCCTGCATTTCGTCAGCAGCTTCACCGGCGCGGTGGGCGATGCCGTGCTGACCTCGTCGGGCGGCAACAGCTTGCTGTCGGTGGATTTCTCCGGGCACGGCGTGGCTGACTTCATCGTCAGCACGGTTGGCCAGGCAGCGACCAGCGACATCGTGGCGTGATGTAGCCGGGGAAAGCGGCGTGCGAGCGTCGCTTTCTTTACTTGCATCGAATGATTCAGTAGGCAAGGCTACGTGCCGGAGCGAATATTCCCATGGTCAGTAAGGCTTTTACCTACAAGGCAGTGTCGTGGTTTACGGCAGCGCTCCTTATGATTTCTGGAGAAACAAGCATGGCAAGCAGCCTCAGACTCGAAGAACCCTCGGCATTTGCCGGCCATTGGCAGGCAACATTATCGGCTCGCGAAGATGCAGCGGATGCGCAAAAGCTCCAGGACAAACCGTCAAACACCTGTGGTGTTGAACTGGCGGCGAACAAAACCCTGAGTTCCACGTGTCTGGGCGCATGGCTGGAAGAAACTCCGGTGGGCTGGTTTCCCGATCCCGATGGCTTGTCGATCACCGGCAAAGAAGGTTCAAGGATTCAGTTTTTCAGTCGACAACGTAATGGGCTATATCAGACGACTTTAAAGTCGGGCCTGATCATTACGCTCGAACGTGCGGCGCAACAGCCGTAACTATCAAATTTACGACAGCGTTTTTATATAAAGCGCCACGGGCGGGCTATCAGCAACGCCTCGATGAGCAACTGCGCCGTAATATTCGCCGGTAGTTGTTATGAAAGTGTAAGCGGTCACTTAAACAGCACACCTCGGTGAAGTGCCGATAATTAATAAAAGTCCTGCCAACGAGTGGCGGGAATATTTTTCAGGAAGAATCAATGAAGATGGCGAAGGCCCCAGCCACCGCTCCCTTATTCAAGGCATTGGCTGACTATAAAAGCATTCTGATCAGTGTCGGCTGCTTTACCGCGCTGATTAACGTGCTGATGCTGGTGCCCTCCATCTACATGCTCCAGGTCTATGACCGGGTGCTGTCGTCGCAGAACGAAACCACACTCGCGATGTTGTCGCTGATGGTCGTCGGCTTCTTTGCCTTTATCGGTCTGCTAGAGGTGGTGCGCAGTTTTATCGTGATCCGCATCGGCAGCCAGTTGGAGCGCCGTTTCAACCTGCGTGTCTATCAAGCCGCGTTCGAGCGCAACCTGTTCAAGGGCGAGGGCAACGCCGGGCAATCGCTGGGCGACTTGACGCACATCCGCCAATTCGTGACCGGGCCTGCGCTGTTCGCGTTTTTCGATGCGCCGTGGTTCCCGGTGTATCTGTTGGTGATTTACCTGTTCAACGTCTGGCTGGGCGTACTCGCCACCGCCGGCGCGCTGCTGTTGATCGCATTGGCCTGCCTCAACGAATACATGACCAAAACGCCGTTGGGCGAAGCGGCCGGTTTCTCGCAGAAATCCAGCCAATTGGCGACCAGCCACCTGCACAACGCTGAAACAATTCAAGCCATGGGCATGCTCGGTGCGCTGCGCAAGCGCTGGTTTGGCGTGCACTCGCGGTTCCTCGGTTTGCAGAATCAGGCCAGCGACACCGGTGCGGTGATCAGTTCGCTGAGCAAAACCCTGCGCCTGTGCCTGCAATCGCTGGTGCTTGGCCTCGGTGCATTGCTGGTGATCAAGGGCGACATGACCGCCGGGATGATGATCGCCGGCTCGATCCTGATGGGCCGCGTGCTGAGCCCGATCGACCAGTTGATCGCCGTGTGGAAACAGTGGAGCGGGGCGAAACTGGCGTACCGTCGTCTCGATGCCTTGTTGCAAGCCTTCCCGCCGAGTGACGACGCCATGGCGTTGCCGGCACCGAAAGGCCAGATCACCTTCGAGCAGGTCAGCGCTGGCCCTCCGGGTCAACGCGCGGCGACGCTGCACATGGTCAATTTCAATCTGGCGGCCGGTGAAGTGTTGGGCGTGCTCGGTGCTTCCGGCTCGGGCAAGTCGACATTGGCCCGCGTGTTGGTCGGCGTGTGGCCGACCCTTGGCGGCACGGTGCGGCTGGACGGCGCGGATATTCATCGCTGGAACCGCGACCAGCTAGGCCCTTACATCGGTTACCTGCCGCAGGACATCGAGCTGTTCAGCGGCAGCATCGCCGAAAATATTGCGCGCTTTAGCGAGGCCGATCCGCAGAAAGTGGTGGCCGCCGCGCAACAGGCGGGCGTGCACGAAATGATCCTGCGCCTGCCACAAGGTTACGACACGCAGTTGGGCGAGGACGGCAGCGGTCTGTCCGGCGGTCAGAAACAACGTGTGGCACTGGCGCGGGCGATGTACGGCAACCCGAGCCTGGTGGTGCTGGATGAACCCAATTCCAACCTCGACACCGTCGGCGAAGCCGCGTTGGCCAGCGCCATCGCGCAACTCAAATCCCAAGGCACCACCGTGGTGTTGGTGACGCATCGTTCTTCGGTGCTGGCTCAGGCCGACAAATTGTTGGTGCTCAATGACGGTCGTTTACAGGCCTTCGGCCCAAGTCAGGACGTGCTCAAGGCACTGTCCGGCCAGCAAGAACAACAACGGGAAAAAGCTGCACAGGCACCGGGCGGGCTCAGCATGAGCCGGCAGTATCAGCCCACGACAAGGAATTCGGGTGTATGAGCAGCGCCAGCATGAACACTGAAAACGAAGCGAACATGGAACACGCCTACCTCAACGAGCGTCCGGAACGCGATGCGAAGTTCTTCGCGCGCATGGGCTGGATTCTGGCGATTGTCGGCGCAGGCAGCTTCTTTACCTGGGCGGCGTTGGCGCCGCTGGATCAAGGCATCCCGGTGCAGGGCACGGTGGTCGTCTCGGGCAAACGCAAAGCCGTGCAATCGATGAGCAGCGGCGTGGTCAGCCGGATTCTGGTGCGCGAAGGCGAGATCGTGAAGCAGGGGCAGCCGCTGTTTCGTCTCGATCAGACGCAAGTGGCGGCTGACGTGCAATCGCTGCAAGCGCAGTACCGCATGGCGTGGGCGAGCCTGGCGCGCTGGCAGGCCGAGCGCGACAACCTCAAGCAAGTGAACTTTCCGGCTGAACTGAGCAACGATCCGGATCCGCGTCTGGCGCTGGTGCTTGAGGGCCAACGCCAACTGTTCAGCAGCCGCCGCGAAGCGTTCTACCGTGAGCAGGCCGGGTTGCGCGCGAACATCGAAGGCGCCACCGCGCAACTGGCCGGCATGCGTCGCGCACGCACCGACCTCAATGCGCAAGCCGCGTCGCTGCAACAGCAATTGAGCAACCTGCAGCCACTGGCCGACAACGGCTACATTCCGCGCAACCGCTTGATGGAATATCAGCGCCAGCTCTCGCAAGTGCAGCAGCAACTGGCCGAGAACACCGGCGAAAGCGGCCGCGTCGAGCAGGGCATCCTCGAATCGCGCCTGAAGCTGCAACAGCACGGCGAGGAATATCAGAAAGAAGTCCGCACACAACTGGCCGACGCTCAGCTCAAAAGTGTGACGCTGTCCGAGCAACTCACCTCTGCCGGTTTCGACCTGCAACACAGCGAAATCATCGCCACCGCCGATGGTGTGGCGGTCAATCTCGGCGTGCACACCGAAGGCGCCGTTGTACGCCAAGGCGAAACCTTGCTGGAAATCGTCCCCCAAGGCACCACGCTGGAAGTGGAAGGGCACTTGCCGATCAACCTGATCGACAAAGTCGGCACGCACTTGCCGGTGGACATCTTGTTTACCGCGTTCAACCAGAGCAAAACCCCGCGCGTTCCTGGCGAAGTCAGCCTGATTTCCGCTGACCAAATGATCGATGAGAAAACCGGCGCGCCGTACTACGTGCTGCGTACCCGCGTCAGCGATCAGGCCATGGAGAAACTCAACGGTCTGGTGATCAAGCCCGGCATGCCCGCAGAAATGTTCGTGCGCACCGGCGAACGTTCGCTGCTCAACTACCTGTTCAAACCGTTGCTCGACCGGGCCAACTCCGCGTTGACCGAAGAATAAGGATGTTCGGCTGTATGAATAAGCTTTCGATGCTGGCGGCAGCGTTCGCGCTGTTGGCCGGCAACAGTGCAGTGGCGGCGATGGGGCCGTTCGAGATCTACGAACAGGCGTTGCGCAATGATCCGGTGTTCCTCGGCGCGATCAAGGAGCGCGACGCCGGCCTGGAAAACCGTGCGATTGGCCGCGCCGGCCTGTTGCCCCGCGTCGGTTACAACTACAACAAGGGCCGCAACTCGTCGAAAGCCACTTCGCTCGATGAACGCGCGCGCAACCGCACCGATGACCGCAATTACAGCAGTTACGGCTCGACCCTGACCGTGCAACAACCGTTACTCGATTATGAGGCCTACGCCGCGTATCGCAAGGGCGTCGCGCAATCGTTGTTTGCCGATGAAAACTTCCGCGGCAAGAGTCAGGAACTGTTGGTGCGGGTGCTGGATAACTACACCAAAGCCTTGTTCGCTCAGGATCAGATCGACATCGCCCAGGCGAAGAAAAAGGCCTACGAACAGCAGTTCCAGCAGAACGAACACATGTTCCGCCAAGGCGAAGGCACGCGCACCGACATTCTTGAAGCCGAGTCGCGCTATGAGCTGGCGACCGCCGAAGAGATCGAAGCGCGTAACGAACAGGATGCTGCACTGCGTGAACTCGGTGCGTTGGTGGGCGTTGCGGCGGTGAACATCGATGAGCTGGCGCCGCTGGATCAGAACTTCCAGACCTTCGCGCTGATGCCTGCCAACTACGACACCTGGCACGAAATGGCGATCAGCAATAACCCGAATCTGGCGTCGCAGCGTCAGGCCGTGGAGGTTGCGCGTTATGAAGTGGAACGTAACCGCGCCGGCCATCTGCCGAAGGTCAACGCGTACGCCTCAATGCGCCAGAACGAATCGGAAAGCGGTAACACCTACAACCAGCGCTACGAGACCAACACCATTGGTTTTGAGGTGAGCGTGCCGTTGTATGCCGGTGGCGGCGTGTCGGCCTCGACGCGGCAGGCCAGTCGCACGATGGAACAGGCCGAGTACGAACTGGATGGCAAGACCCGCGAGACCTTGATCGAGCTGCGTCGGCAGTTCAGTGCGTGCTTGTCGGGGGTGAGCAAATTGCGTGCGTATTCGAAGGCATTGTCCTCGGCGGAAGCGCTGGTGGTGTCGACCAAGCAGAGCATTCTCGGTGGTGAACGCACCAACCTCGACGCACTGAACGCCGAACAACAACTGTTCACCACCCGCCGCGACCTGGCGCAGGCGCGGTACGACTATCTGATGGCGTGGACGAAATTGCATTACTACGCGGGGACGTTGAACGAGCAGGATCTGGCGCGGGTGGATGAGGCTTTTGTGGTTGCGCAACAGCCCTCACCCTAGCCCTCTCCCAAAGGGAGAGGGGACTGACCGGGTTGTTTGCGGGCGATGCATAGACCTGAATGTTCGAGTCGAACTCGAGATTTGAAAGCACCACAAATCAGCTCCCTCTCCCTCGGGAGAGGGCTGGGGTGAGGGGCCGGAACACCGCAAAACTACGCGGGAACGCTGAACGATCAGGATCTGGCGGCAACAGCCCTCACCCTAACCCTCTCCCGGAGGGAGAGGGGACTGATTGGGGGATGTTCAAGATATACGGCGACCTGAGATTGCTTTAGCGAATCCGTAGTCGACGGGTTGTTTCAGGTCGGCGAATGAAGCAAGGCCATCTCGGTCGGCTCCCTCTCCCTCGGGAGAGGGCTGGGGTGAGGGGCAGCAACACCGCAATTCTCTGTAGGAGCTGCCGAAGGCTGCGATCTTTTAAGCCACAAGATCAAAAGATCGCAGCCTGCGGCAGCTCCTACATAACAACAAAAAAAGTGAGGAGTGAACATGGACGTACGCATCAAACCGGCATCAGTCGGCACCCTGTTGCTGGTGATTTCTACCACGCAAGCCCAGGCCCAATACCTGGAAACCGGCCAACCCGGCGACGCCGCCAGTTGGCGCACCAGCGAATTCCAACGCGACTGGGGCCTTGCGCGCATGCAGGCTGATCAAGCCTACGCCGCCGGTATCACCGGCCAGGGCGTAAAAATCGGCGCCCTCGATTCCGGTTTCGACGCGAGCCATCCCGAGTTCGCCACTGACCGCTATCACCCGGTGCAAGCCAACGGCAGTTACCTAAACGGCACCCCATTCAACGTCGACGGCACACTCAACCCGAACAACGATTCTCACGGCACCCATGTCGTCGGCACCATGGGCGCCTCGCGCGATGGCACTGGCATGCACGGCGTCGCGTACAACGCGCAAATCTATGTCGGCAACACCAACGCCAACGACAGTTTCCTCTTCGGCCCGAAACCGGATCCGCGTTATTTCAAAGCTGTTTACGACTCTTTGGCCGACGCCGGCGTGCGGGCGATCAACAACAGCTGGGGCAGTCAGCCGCCAGACGTCAGCTACCGCACGCTGGCCGATCTGCACGCCGCATACGCCCAGCACTGGAATCAGGGCACCTGGCTCGATGCCGCTGCCGACGTCTCTCGGCGCGGAGTGATCAACGTGTTCAGCGCCGGCAACAGCGGCTACCCGAATGCCAGCGTGCGCTCGGCGCTGCCGTACTTTCAGCCGGATCTTGAAGGCCACTGGCTGGCGGTTTCCGGGCTCGATCAAAGCAATCAGCAGAAGTACAACCAGTGCGGCCTCGCCAAATACTGGTGCATCACCACGCCGGGGGCGAAGATCGACAGCACCATTCCCGGCGGCGGTTATGCGATCAAGTCCGGCACCTCGATGTCGGCGCCGCACGCGACCGGTGCATTGGCGCTGGTGATGGAACGTTACCCGTACATGAACAACCAGCAAGCGCTGGAAACGCTGCTGACCACCGCCACGCAACTGGATGGCTCCGTCACCGACGCGCCGACCGAGCGAGTCGGCTGGGGCGTGGCCAACCTTGATCGGGCCATGCGCGGGCCGGGGCAATTGCTCGGTGCGTTCGACGCGAATCTGGGGGCAGGGCAGCGCGATGTCTGGAGCAATGACATCTCCGATAAAGCGCTGATCCAGCGTCAGAGTGAAGACCTCGCCGAGCACAACGCCTGGCAGCAAACGTTGCAGGACAAGGGCTGGCAGAACGGCGTAGCGGCGGGCGCCAGTCAGCAGGATCAGACCGATTACGCCGTGGGCATGGCGCGTGATGCTGCAGCTGCGAACCGCATTTATCAGGGCAGCCTGATCAAATCCGGCGGCGGCCAATTAATCCTCAGCGGCGACAACACCTATCGCGGCGCGACCACGGTTAATGGCGGCTTGCTGACGGTCAACGGTTCGCTGACCTCGGCGGTAACCGTCAACGACAGCGGCACCCTCGGCGGTTCCGGGCGGATCAATGCCTTGACCGCCAACAGCGGCGCTCGCGTCGCACCGGGCAATTCCATTGGCACGTTGAACGTAGCGGGGAACGTCACGCTCGCGCCAGGTTCGACCTACGCGGTGGAATTGTCACCCACCAGCAGCGACCGCATCGTCGCCGGCGGCACGGCCACGGTCAGCGGCGCCACCGTCAGCCTCGCGCTGGAACACAGTCCGACGCTGCTCAGCGCCACAGAAACCCGCAGCCTGCTCGGTCGCCAATACGACATCCTGCAAGCGGCCGGCGGCGTTCAAGGCCAATTCGCGGCAGTCGTGCCGAACTACCTGTTTATCGGCGGCAATTTCGACTACGCCGCCAACGCGATTCAACTGAATATCGAACGCAACGCGACGACGTTCGCCAGCGTCGGCCAAACGCCGAATCAGCGTTCCGTCGCGGGGGCGGTTGAAAGTCTCGGTGCCGGCAGTTCGGTGTATGAAAGCCTGCTGCTGTCGCCGTCCGCAGCGTCGGCGCAACAAGCCTTTCAACAACTGAGCGGTGAAATCTACCCGGCCCTCGGTTCGGTGTTGATCAACGACAGCCGCCAATTGCGCGACGCGGTGGGCGAGCGTCTGCACGATGCGTCGGCCACGCAAAACAACGGCTGGATCAAAGCCCTCGGCGCGTGGGGCACAACCGATTCCAGCCACGACACGGCGGGTTACAGCACCTCGATTGGCGGCTTGCTCGCTGGTGTCGATGGCGCGCTGGACGAGCAGACGCGCATCGGTCTGGTCACCGGTTACAGCGACAGTTCGCTGAGCATGGGCTCGGGCACGCACTCGTCGGCCAAGGTCGACAGCTACCACCTCGGCGCCTACGCCGGCCACGAAATCGGCGCCTGGCGCTTGAGCACCGGCGCGGCCTACAGCTGGCATCGCGCCGATGTGAAACGCGATCTGCAATACGGCGACGTCAGCGCTAAACAGAAAGCCAAAGTCGACGCGGCCACCACCCAGGTGTTCGGCGAGGCGGCGTATCGACTGCACCTGCAACCGTTGGCGCTGGAACCGTTCGCCAATCTGGCTTACGTGCATCTGGACACCGAAGGCTTCAAAGAGAAGGGCGATGCGGCGGCGCTGAAAAGCTCTGGCGATCAGCGTGATGCGGTGTTGAGCACGCTCGGTGTGCGCGCGATCAAGACGTTCAACCTGTCGGCGCAACAGACCCTCGACGTCAGCGGACATCTTGGCTGGCAGCACAGCTTGAGTGATATCGATTCTGAGCAGCACCTGCGTTTTGCCAGCGGTGGCACGCCGTATTCGGTGGAGAGTTCGGCGCTGGTGCGTGATGCCGCGCTGGTCGGCGTGCAAGCCAGTCTGGCGCTGAGCCGCGATGTGCGGGTGAACCTCGACTACAACGGACAACTGGCCAATCGCGAGAAAAGCCATGGCGTCGGGTTGAGCCTGAACTGGCAGTTCTAATTGATCGACGCACCCCTGATCGTTCCCACGCTCTGCGTGGGAATGCCTCTAGGGACGCTCCGCGTCCAGTGACGCGGAGCGTCACGGGCTGCATCCCCACGCGGAGCGTGGGAACGATCACAACGATACGGATTTTTTCGCAACATCACTAAGGAAGGTCGCTGGATGAATAACAACAATACACCCGCGCAATCGGGTGGCCGTTTTGCCTTGAAAACCCTGAACCTCGCGGTGCTCTGCGCACTCACCACCTGGGGCAGCGCACACGCCGCACCCTACGTGGAAAACGCTCGCACGGGCGATCCTTCCAGTTGGCGCAGCGCCGAATTCAAGGCCGATTGGGGCCTGGGCGCGATCGGTGCCGATCACGCTTACGCTGCTGGCTACACCGGCAAAGGCGTGAAACTGGGGATCTTCGACCAGCCGGTGTACGCCGCGCACCCGGAGTTTTCCGGCAGCAACAAAGTCGTGACGCTGGTCACCAGCGGCATCCGCGAATACACCGACCCGTACATCCCGGTGAAGGCCGGTGATGCGTTCCGTTATGACGGTTCGCCCTCGGTCGGTTCCGACGGCAAACTCGGTGCCCACGGCACCCACGTCGGCGGTATCGCGGCGGGCAGTCGTGACGGCGGGCCAATGCACGGTGTGGCGTTCGCCGCGCAAATCATAAGCGCCGACAACGGTGATCCGGGCCCTGAAGACGGCATCGTTCGCGGCAATGACGGCGCGGTGTACAAGGCCGGTTGGGATGCACTAATCGCCAGCGGCGCGCGGATCATCAACAACAGCTGGGGCATCGGCATCACCGACCGTTTCGACCTCGGTGGCCGTAATCCGGCGTACCCGCATTTCACCGTCAACGACGCGCAAGTGCAGTTCAACGAAATCCGCACATTGCTCGGCACCAAACCCGGCGGCGCCTATGACGGCGCCATCGCCGCCGCGCGCAGTGGCATCGTCACCATTTTCGCTGCCGGCAACGACTACAACCTCAACAACCCCGACGCCATCGCCGGCCTCGGCTACTTCGTGCCTGAGATCGCGCCGAACTGGATAACCGTCGCCGCGCTGCAACAGAACCCGGATCTGGCCAGCGCCAATCCGTACGTCATCAGTACGTTCTCGTCGCGTTGCGGCTATACCGCGAGTTTCTGCGTGTCAGCGCCGGGCACGAAAATCTTCAGCTCGATCATCGAAGGCACCAACGCCGATAACCTCACTACCAGCTACAAAAATTACAACGGCACCTCGATGGCCGCGCCGCACGTCGCCGGTTCCATGGCGGTGCTGATGGAGCGTTTCCCGTACATGACCGGTGATCAGGTCGCGACGGTACTGCGCACCACCGCCACCGACCTCGGCGCACCGGGCATCGACGCCTTGTACGGCTGGGGCATGATCAACCTGCGCAAGGGTATCGACGGCCCGTCGATGTTCGTCACCGAGCAGGACATTCCCGAGGAATTCCGCGTCAACGGCGCCTACGGTTCCGGTCAGTTTGTCGCGGATTTGCCGGGCATCGGCGCGATCATCGACCAGGGCAAGCCGACCGAGCGCGTGTGCAACGACATCACCTGCGGTCTCGACACCTGGCGCAACGATATCTCCGGTCACGGTGGCCTGACCAAGCAAGGCATCGGCACCCTGGTGCTGACCGGCAACAACAGCTACAGCGGCCCAACGTTGGTCAATCAGGGGCGACTGGCGATCAACGGTTCGCTGGCCTCTGAAGTCACCGTGAACGACAGCGGCATCCTCGGCGGCAACGGTCGCATCGGCGCCCTGACCGCGAAAAGCGGCGGCACCGTGGCGCCGGGCAATTCCATCGGCACGCTGAACGTGGCTGGCGATGTGACCTTCGAACGCGGTTCGACCTACGCGGTGGAAGTCTCGCCGATCAGCAGCGACCGCATCGTTGCCGGCGGCACCGCGCAGATTGATGGCGCGACCGTCGCACTGTCGCTGGAAAACAGCCCGACATTGCTGACTACCAGCGAAGTGAAAAGTCTGCTCGGCACGCAATACAACATCCTCCAGGCAGCGGGCGGTGTGTCCGGCCAGTTCGGCCAGGTGTTGCCGAACTATGCATTCCTCGGCGGTACGCTGGGCTACTCCGCAAATGGTGTTCAGCTTGAAGTGGGCCGCAATGGCGCGTCGTTCGCCAGCGTCGGTCTGACGCCGAATCAGCGTTCGGTCGCGGCGGCGGCGGATCGTCTCGGTGCCGGCAATGCGCTGTTCGAAACCCTGCTGCTGTCGCCTAACGCGGCGTCGGCGCAACAGGCTTTCCAACAGTTGTCCGGCGAGATTCACCCGGCCATTGGCACCTTGCTGATCAACGACAGCCGTTACCTGCGCGAAGCGGTTGGCGAGCGTCTGCGTGAGCGTGATCTGTTCAACGCCGATGCACCGAAAAGCGAGGGCAGCAACGCCTGGGTCAAGGTGTTGGGCTCGTGGGGCACCAGTGATGGCGGCAATAAATACGCGGATTCCACCAGCTCGATCGGTGGCTTGCTGGCCGGTGTCGATGGCTTGATTGCTGAAGATACCCGTCTCGGTTTCGTTACCGGTTATAGCGACAGTTCTTTGAGCATGGGCAGCGGCACGCATTCGTCGGCCTCGGTCGACAGCTACCACTTGGGTGCGTATCTGGGGCATGAAATCGATGCCCTGCGCCTGACCGTTGGCGGCGCTTACAGCTGGCACCGCATCGATGCGAAGCGTGACCTGCAAATCGGCGATGTCAGCGGCAAGCAGAAAACCAAACGCGATGCGACCACCGCGCAATTGTTCACAGAAGCCGCTTACGACCTGGGCTTGCAGCCGATGAACCTGGAGCCGTTCGCCAATCTGTCTTACGTGCATCTCAACACCGACAGCTTCACCGAGAAGGGTGACGCGGCGGCGTTGAAGGGCGGTGAAGACAATCGCGACGTGGTGCTGTCGACCCTCGGCGTGCGCGCCAAGCGCAGCTTCGCCCTGTCGGATCAGCATCAACTGGAACTGGGTGCGAGCCTCGGCTGGCAGCACAACCTGAGCAGCGTTGACGCTGACAGCCACTTGGCTTTCGCCAACGGCAACAGTGCGTTCAACGTGCAGAGCGTGTCGATGGATCGTGATGCAGCGGTGGTCGGCGTGCGTGCAGGTCTGGCGCTCAATCGCGATGTGCGGGTGAATCTGGATTACAACGGGCTGATCGGTTCGAACGAGAAAGACCACGGTGTCGGCCTCACGCTCGACTGGCAGTTCTAAAGCGTACCGGCAGCCTTGCAAAAGGCTGCCGGTTTAAAGGAAGAGAGAGCACAACATGGGATTGTTCGATTACAAAAAGGCCGATGGCAAAGCGTTGTACAGCGACGCCATCGCCCTGACGTTGTACGCCTATACGCCGACCGGCAAGCCTTTGCCGGCAACCGTTTGGGCGCCGGTCACCGCGACGGCGCTGGGTTATCAGGGCAAGGTCGGGCCGCAAGGCACGTTCTTCGGTGAACAGGATGGCTTCACCAGCGCCGAGGCGGAGGTGCTCGGCAAGTACGACGCGGCCGGCAAATTGATCGGCCTCGGCATTGCCTTTCGTGGCACCGGCGGGCTGGGTTACAGCGACACCTTCGGCGACATGAAAAACAATCTGCTGGCCGCGGTCGGGCCGTCGGATTATGCGAGCAACTACGCGAAAAACGCTTTCGACAATCTGCTCAAGGCTGTCGCGACGTTTGCCATTGCCAACGGCATCGCTGCCAATGACGTGCTGTTCAGCGGTCACAGCCTCGGCGGCCTCGGGGTCAACAGTGTCGCCGAGTTAAGCGCGAACAATTGGGGTGGGTTCTTCAAGGACGCCAACTACATCGCGTTTGCTTCGCCGACCCAGAGCAGCACCGGCAACAACGTGCTGAACATCGGTTACGAGAACGACCCGGTGTTCCGCGTGCTCGACGGCACCACGTTCAGCACGGCCTCGATGGGCAAACACGACAAGCCGCACGATTCGACCACCGACAACATCGTCAACTTCAACGACAACTACGCCTCCACCGCGCAGAACCTGGTGCCGTTCAGCATCATCAATCCGCTCAGCTGGTCGGCGCATGGCTCGCTCGGTTATGCCGATGGCTTGAATCGAGTGATCGATTCGACGTTCTACAACCTGACGCATAAAGACTCGACCATCATCGTTTCCAATCTGGAGGAATCTTCGCGGGGCAAAACCTGGGTTGAGGACTTGGGCCGCAGCGGCGAGCCGCACACCGGCAGCACTTTCATCATTGGCACGCAGAGCAGCGACTGGTTGAAGGGCGGTGCGGGCAACGACTTCCTTGAAGGTCTGGGCGGTGACGATCGTTTCCGCGATGACGGCGGTTTCAACATTCTGCTTGGCGGCCAGGGGCACAACACGTTCGAGCTGCAGAAACCGTTGCAAAACTTCAGCTTCGCCAATGATGGCGACGGCACGCTGTACGTGCGCGACGCCTACGGCGGCATCAGCATGACCCGCGACATCGGCGCGCTGGTGAGCAAGGAGTCGGGTTCGTGGTGGGGCAGCAAGGAAATCACCTGGGGCGTCACGGCCAAGGGTTTGAGTAATGGCAACGAACTGACCCAGTACAACCATTCCCTGAGCGGCGATGGCTACGGCAATGCGTTGCACGCCACGGCGGACGGCGATTGGCTGTTCGGTCTGGGCGGTGATGACACGCTGATCAGCGACAAGGGCCACGTGACCTTCGTCGGTGGCGCCGGCAACGACGTGATGAATGCGATAGGTGGCAACAACACCTTCCTGTTC
This sequence comes from Pseudomonas sp. PS01303, assembly GCF_029959385.1. Lineage (NCBI taxonomy): Bacteria > Pseudomonadati > Pseudomonadota > Gammaproteobacteria > Pseudomonadales > Pseudomonadaceae > Pseudomonas > Pseudomonas sp. PS01303. The sequence continues at coordinate 315 of NZ_JASCPK010000091.1, read as the reverse complement.
AGCGGTGCGTTTGGTTTTGATGCGATCAATGGTTATCAGGGCAGCGACAAACTGCTGTTCATGGGCGTCGAGGGCGCGGGGCAGGGTTATGACTACAAACAGCACGCGTCGCAGAACGGCGCCGATACCGTGCTGAAGATTGGCGACTTTGCCGTGACGTTGGTTGGGGTGGGAGTGGCTAACCTGTCGGACTCGGCGTTCGTCTTCGCCTAGATCCTGATCAATCCCTGTAGGAGCTGCCGAAGGCTGCGATCTTTTGATTTTGTTTTTTAGTTCAAAAGATCGCAGCCTTCGGCAGGTCCTACAGGGGGAGTG
>NZ_JASCPK010000090.1:0-24434 GCF_029959385.1 Pseudomonas sp. PS01303 | reverse complement strand
GGGTAGTCGGGGCTTACCGCGACCAACCGAAGGCTGACGAGCAGATCCACCGGGGGAGATTCACGCTCCAGGGCAAAAGCGGGGCTGCACCCGCTTCGCGGGCGCGCTTTATGTTTACCTCCCGCTCCCACCTCGGCATCTAAGCAGCTCCGAAAAGCGCGCCGCGTCAAGTCAATTATTCGTCAAAGAATGTTTTACCAACAGTTGACGACAGCACCGCGATTTGAGATACTAACCACGTCGAAGCAATACCGCTCGACACCCCGGAAACCAGCGGCGGCAACCGACTCGGGCAGTCTGCGAAGGAGAGGATTCAGAGCATGAATGACTTTGAGAGCGAAGTAAGTGCATGGTGTTGGGATGGTGTTTCTATCGAGGCCATCAAAGCGCATGCAGCCCAGTACCACATGGACCTGCGCGATCTTGTGGACGACCATTTTGTAGGCGGGTGGCCAAGCTCAGTGCCAGAGTCCTATCAGGGGTTTGTGCATGGTCGCGTTGATCGGTCCGAAGCCGACCGGACGGAAAACAGCTTGGCTGGGCACCGCTACTACATGCAGATTCTGGCGCTCGACCAGAACCAGCGGGCTTTGGTGATGCGTGGCGTGGTGGATCTGTACACCGACGCAGAAGGCTATAGCGTGGTCGAAACGAGCGCCGCCGAGGCCCTGGCCTGGGCCGACAGCTACCGGATGCAGGCGGCAACCTGCGCGTAAATGGAATCATCCAACTAGAGAAAAGGAGATACATCATGGCCCGTGGCGTAAACAAAGTGATCCTCGTTGGCACTTGCGGACAAGACCCCGAAGTCCGCTACCTACCCAACGGCAACGCCGTTACCAATCTGAGCTTGGCCACCAGCGAGCAATGGACCGACAAACAGACAGGCCAGAAGGTCGAGCGCACCGAGTGGCACCGCGTTTCGTTGTTCGGCAAGGTCGCGGAAATTGCCGGCGAGTATCTGCGCAAAGGCTCCCAGTGCTACATCGAGGGCAAGTTGCAGACCCGCGAATGGGAGAAGGACGGCATCAAGCGTTACACCACCGAGATCATTGTGGACATGCAGGGCACCATGCAGCTACTGGGCGGGCGTCCGCAGAACCAGCAACAGCAAGGCGGCGATCCGTACAATCAGGGCCAGCAGCAGGCACCACGTCAGCAGGCCCCGCGACCACAACAGGCCCAGCGGCGACCAGCCCAGCAACAGCCGCCGCAACCTTCCCCGCAGCCCGCCGCCGACTTCGATAGTTTCGACGACGATATCCCGTTCATGGACCCGTACCGCTTCACTTGGATGATGCAGTGACGCGACTGCCTGCCCCCGCCCTGGACATGTCCGGGGCTTTTTTTTGCCCAATGATCCGGCGCAGTTTTCGTAAATATTTCGTCAAATATTGTTTGACGAACAGTTGACGTGAGCCGCGAGTTTTGAGATACTAACCACGTCGAAGCAATACCGCCTCGACACCCCGGAAACCAGCGGCGGCAACCGCTCCGGGGAAATCTGCGAAAGGAGATTCAACCCATGACTATCGAAACCCACATCCTGTATTTCAGCGAAGCCGAAGCCCTGCGCGAGTTCAGCGGCTTCACCGTTGAAGTGTCCCATCAGGCTCGCCCGAACCAGACCCCATCCAACGTCACCATGTACATGATCGTTGCCCAGCGTGGCGGCATCGGTCGCCGCGAGGTGATCGCCGAATTCCCACTGGAAATGCACGCCGAGATCTTCCGCGACATGTGTGAAGGCTTTGTGCGCAGCGAGCGCCTGACCAAGTAAACCAACCCCGGCCCGGATACCAGCGGCGGCAACCGCTCCGGGCCTTCCTCTGCGAAAAAAGGAGTCACCCGATGGCTACTCAAACCCTTCCCTCGTTCCGCGTCTTCCTGGCCCGTCTGGCCGCTTCTGCGCGCCGCGCAGCGGCTCCAGCTTGCCCGGTGCCGTCCATGCAGCAACTGGCCGAGCGCGGCCAGTTAATGGAGGCCGCCGACCTTCTGACCCTCGCACGGGCTGTTAAACGGGCCTAACCCCACTACCCAACCGAGCGCCGCGGCTTCGCCCCGGCGCTCCCCGCTGGAGAACAGGATATGTACGGACACCAGACCACGCCGACCAAGGCCGCCAGAACGTGCCAGGCGCTCGCCGCCGCTGCGCGCAAGGCCGAGCTGCAACACGATTGGGAAGTGGCCGCAGAGTTCTACGAGGCCGCCGCTACGTTCATCACTAAACCGGGTGAAATGGCGCACCGCGATAGCGCCGGCTTGCTGCGCAAGGCCGCCGCATGCTGGGAAGCTGGAGATCGAGGCCAGGAGGCAGAACCTGGCCACCGTTGAAAATGTGGATTGCGCAATCCAAAAGGCCCGCTTTCGCGGGCCTTTGTCATCGTGCGACCGGCTGGAATGGCGCCCCGGCGCAATGCTCGCCGCCGCACAGAATCGCCAGCTCAGGCTTGCCCCATACCTGCGTTGCGCACTTCGGGCACCGGTACTTGACCCGGTTTGACCGGTTCGGCGGCACCTCGGGCGGCAGCTCCACCAACTCACCGAGCGGCCCCAGGTCATCACCGCCTTGATCCACGCCTAGCGCCTGCCCTTCTTCCTCTCCGTCCACGTCATCGACAAACCCGCGACCGTTCGAGCCGGTCGGCGGATCAATTTGCGGTCGCTCCGGAGGAAAACGGTCGTACCACGACAGGGAGAAGTCCCGCGTCAGCAGCTCCGCGCAGCTCACGTCAAAGCGGCCGCCTGGAATGATGTAGTGATCCATTTGTTCGCCCAGGCGCTTACCACCAGGTGCGCCGGTATTGCTGGGCATCAGGCCCAGGGCTTCCATGCGGGCGGCCCATTCTTTGTTGTGGTAGCCACGCCGGCCTGGCGCGCCAAAGTGGAACTGCCACAGGTGCACCATTTCATGGGCCAGCACCGACAGCGTTTTACGCAATGAGCGAATCGCGAAGTAGCCGGGGTTCATGGCGATTTCATCGGTCATTTCACCGCTACGACGGGCGAAGCGCTTGCGCGAGAAGTAGCCGTAGGTTCGGCGTTCACGCTGGAGGGTGATAAGGCAGTCCGGTAGCTGGCCGTCGAACAGCTGGACGTTGAAGTGTTCGTACGCCAGTTGCAGCTCGGCATAGACCTCATGAGTCGGCAGTAGCGACATGGTGACGATCCTGTCTTGTGGATTGTGCAATCCAGTTTAATAGAAGTGGATTGCGCAATCCAGAGCGAGGCCTTCGGCGCGGGCTGTCGTGCTGCGCATCGAGCCACGGCTGCGCCGCGTCTCGCCCCTTCGGGCTTCCATCCCTCTCGCCTCCGCGCCTGGTTCCCAGGCGCTGCGCGCTCCGCTTACCGCACGGGAGCGCCTGCGGCGACTCCCACAAACGGCGAGGCCGCCTTGCGGCGGCCTCAGCGTATGTCACACCCCGGCGCTAGCCGGCAACCAGGCGGTAGAAGAGCAGGGCACCGCCCAGGCCTCCGGCCAGGCCGGCGATGCCAGCGCAGATCGCCGCCACCCACACCGTGCGGCGCTGGGTCGCGGCCAACAAGCTTTTGGCTTGGCGGTCCAGCTTCTCCAGGGCCTTGTCATGCCGGGACTCGGTTTCCCGAATCGCGGCAGTCAGCTCCCGGTGAGCCGTGACCAGCTCGGCACGCGCATCCTCGACCGTGGAGGCCAGGCTTGCGCCGGCCTCCTGCATCGACTGGTGCACCTCGCGGGCCGCCGCAACCGCGCCTTGGAGATCGGACACAATCTCCCTAGAGTCGCCCAGGAACCACTCAATTAATACTTCTTCTCTCGGTTTCCTAGAATCCATTACTGGTACTCCGGTCGCTTAGGCCGTCAAGGCGGCGTAGCATTCGTCCAAGTTTTGACGAATAGGTTTTGCATAACTTGTCCAACGATAGAGGCTTACATACTTGCTGCGCTGTGCTTCATCAGCTTCGGCCCGTGCCAGCGCCTTGTAATCGGTATCGTCACCGATCAACTGATCGAACGACATTTTGTTAGCGGCCAAATAACCATATACGTCACTGTCAAACAGGAACGCGCCTGGCTTGATGGTGGCCTTCTTGGTTTTCTTTACATAGTTGTAGATCGACGGAATTTCGGCCTCGGGGTTATCTTGAATGCGGTTCGGCAGCAGAATAATGCGATCAGCCGAAACACCCATGGTCGCCAGCGCTTCTACAGTCTTCAAACTTTCCTGCCACGCTTTTTGCTCCGGCGTGACCGGGACAATGAATTGTTCGATTTCATCTATGAAGCCGTGGTAGCGCGAACCGGCCTCAAAGAACGACTCGATGTTCGACGCGCCAATGTCAATAATCGCCACGTCCTCAAGTACCAGTTCCTCAATCAAATCGCCTACTTCACGACCGCGCATGGTCTTGACCTCGGCAATGCCCAGGTCCAAAGCAGACTGGTTGATCGACTCGATGGCAAAGAATACCGAACTTGGCATGCGAGGGTAGAGCAGGTGCGCTGCAATAGTGGTTTTGCCGATGCTGCCGCTGTAGTTCAAGATCGCTCGTTTCATACGCTATTTCCTTTTGCCCGTATATTTATCATCAAGATCCGAGAAGTCCATGGAGTGGACTTTCTCAAAATCGCTACTGGTGACGATGCGACCCTTTAAAGGCGCCTCGGGTGGCGTGGGTTCATCGTTCTGGATTGCGCAATCCACTTCCTTTCCCTGACCATTGTTCCCCGGTCGGGGTAGCGGTGGAGTGGTCGCCGCTGGTGTTCCAGCTCGCTCCTGCCTGGCGGCCCTCGCTCGCATCAGCGCCTTGCAAAATCCGTTAAACCCGATGGTCATCCCGTGCTCATTTTTGAGCGTTTCCCATACATCCTCCCGTGAGGCTCCGGCTGTCAGTGCGGCCTCGATCTCGCCGAGCATGTTCCGCACCAGGGCCGAATCGCTCCGTGGTTTTATTCGCGATAGTGGCATCGCTGATCCCTCGTTATCGACCTCGGGCACTTTTGTCCCCTGTTTGTCTCTGATCCGTACTCTAAACGTCCCTTTTGGGTCTGGCAAGTCCCTTTTTTGTCTCTTCGTTGTCTTCACTCCGTCTCTCGGTTGTCTCTAAAGCGTACTCAGTGGCACCCCTGGGCCGCGAAAAGCCCCTCACGCTGCGCGTGAGGGATCAGGAGGACGCTTTTTTGCGGCCTCCGAGGGGGGCAGACGGCTGTTTTCTCCCTTAAAAGCAGAGCGGTATTTTCCCTTAACGAGCTATACACCATACGCAACGCTTCGCGTAGCTAAGTCGTTGAAAAATAAAGCATTTTCAACGACTTGCAGAAAAGCGTAATACCTGCGTAAGACAAAAGTACGCGCAGGCCATGATTTTGCTGTATTTTATGTCTTACACACGTCAGACAAGGAGGCCATCCGTGCCCACAGTTAGCTTTCGATGCACCGAAACACAGAAAATCGAGCTGGAAGAGCGGTCGCAAGGCGACATTTCGGAGTATGTCCGCCGGCAGCTTTTCCGGCAGATGGAGCAGGAGGACACGCTAGAAATGATCCTCCAGCGCCTCGATCAACGACCTGGCGGCGACGGTCAGCCAGGTGCAGGAATCGACCGGCAGTCGATGGCCATCTTGATCGAGCTGCTGTTGCTTCTGCGCACCGCGTCCAAACCGGATGCTAAGAGGGAAGCCCAGGCCGAGGTCGAACGCCTGGGCTTCGACGTATGGGATTCATCTAAGAGGGATAGCTGATGAACGAGCGCCAACGATCTCAAATCTGCCTTGCCGTCATGGTACTGGTGCCCCTGTTCGCGTGGTTCTTTACCGCCAAGCTGATGTATGGAATTGAAAAACAAGGCGCCCGCGACAGGGTGTTTTACCTGGCGAAAAATACGTTCACCTTGTGGCCGCTTGCGGTTGCGTTAGTTGGTGGATTGATACTGGCGATTGCGCTGTGCGTGCTTATTGTGAAGTTGAGCAAGACCACTTTTGCCGGCGCCCACTTCGACAAGTATTTTCGTGGTAGCCAACTTGTATCCCAGCGCGAACTTAAACGGCTAACCAAGGAAAAAGAGGAACAAATAACTATTGCCGGAGTGCCTGTTCCTATTGCTGCCGAAGCAACACACTTCTCAGTTGGCGGCGCAACGGGTACAGGTAAGAGTACGATTTTCCGCGAAATGATGTATGGCTGTATGCAGCGGAAAGACCGAATGGTGATCCTCGATCCCGATGGAGAGTTCCTATCTACCTTCTACCGCAAGGGCGATAAAATCCTAAATCCCTACGATGCCAGGACGGAAGGCTGGAACTTCTATAACGAAATCCGTAGTCACTACGATTTCGAGCGATACGCAAAATCCATTATTCAAGTCTCAGACAGTAACGACTCGGAAGAATGGAATCAGTATGGCCGTCTTCTGTTCGCAGAGGTGGCCAAGAAGCTGTATAACACCACGCGCAATCCTGGCATGAGGAATGTGTTTAAATGGACTAACGAGTGCAGTTCGGAAGCGCTACAAGCTTTTGTAAAAGGCACTCGCGCCGTCTCTCTGTTCACTGAAAACGAACGCGCTACCGGTAGCGTCCGTTTTGTCCTCAGTAATAAACTGCCTGCACATTTTGACATGCCGCCAGGCAAATTTTCGTTGCGTCAGTGGTGCGAAGATCCTAACGAAGGCAACTTGTTTATCACCTGGGACGAGAACATGCGCGAAGCGCTGCGCCCATTGATTAGTTGCTGGGTTGATACCATTTTCACCAGCATCCTTGGGATGAAATCCAACCCCAAGCGCCGAATCTGGACGTACCTCGACGAGCTGGAGTCGCTGCAACGGTTGCCCACCCTGGGCGACATGCTGACGCGGGGCCGGAAGAAGGGCGGTTGCGTGGTATCGGGCTACCAGTCCTACACTCAGCTCGAATCCGTGTATGGCGAGAAGCTGGCCGAAACCATGCTGGCCAACCACCGGACGATGGTCGCTTTGGCCGTTGGCCGCATGGGTACAGCCACCGCCGAGCGCATGTCCAAAGCCTTGAGCGAGCATGAAGTGCTGCGCACAAAAGAAGGCCGCAGCTCGCGCTGGGGTGACTGGGGCACTCGCAGCGAGAACGAGGATGTGAAACCCGAGCGCATCGTTATGTCGTCGGAAATCATGGCCTTGAACAACCTCGAAGGCTTCCTGTCGTTCCCCGGCAGCATCCCGATTGCACGGGTGGCCATTGAGCCGATCAACTTCACCCGCACGAACCCGGTACCGGGCATCGTTCCAAACCTTGAGATCATCTAAATGCTCGATATCACGACCATTTCTCGGCAATCACTGGGCAAAGTCGTGTCGTACTACGCGGATGGTGCGGATGACTACTACGCAAAAGACGGCGGCGCCATGCAATGGCAAGGTGCCGGAGCCGAGGCATTGGGCCTGTCCGGGGAGGTAGAGCAGGCCCGATTCCGCGAGCTGCTGGATGGCCGGATTAGCGACAACACGAAGCTCATGCGGACCGTCAAAGAGGCGGACGGCAAAGTGGTCAGCAAGGAACGGCTGGGGTACGACCTCACATTCTCGGCGCCCAAGGGCGTGTCGCTCCAGGCCTTGGTGCACGGTGACGCCAGTATCATCGAAGCCCACGACAAGGCCGTGGCGGCGGCGATCCGCGAAGCTGAACGGCTGTCCCAGGCGCGAATAACGGTCAACAAGAAGACCGGCACCGAGAACACCAACAACTTGGTGGTGGCCAAGTTCCGACACGAAACGTCACGCGCCCTGGACCCCGACCTGCATACCCATGCGTTCGTGCTGAACATGACCCAGCGTAGCGACGGCGAATGGCGGGCACTGAAAAATGACGGCGTGTTCAATTCGTCCATGTTCTTGGGCAACGTCTACAAGGCGGAACTGGCCCGCGAGCTGGAAAAGGCCGGCTTCCAGTTGCGCTATGAGCGCAACGGCACATTCGACCTGGCGCACTTCTCCGATGAGCAGATCCGCGAATTCAGTTCGCGCAGCCAGCAGATCGAGGCAGCGCTAGCGGCGAAAGGCCTGGACCGCAGCACAGCGTCGTATGCCGAAAAGAACCAGGCCGCGCTGGCCACCCGCGACAAAAAGCAGGGTGGCATCGACCGCGAGGAACTGCGCCAGGTTTGGCTGGAGCGGTCGAGGGCCTTGGGTATCGACTACCACAGTCGCGAGTGGGCCGGCGTCGGCGCCGATGCCCAGGGCGGCAACGAGCGAAGCAGCGCGGCCACTCCGCAGATCGAGAAGCCCCTGGAGTACCGTGCAGACCAGGTAATCGAATTCGCGATCAAGAGTCTGACCGAACGCCAGGCCGTGATCGGACAGAAGGAGCTGATGGATACCGCGCTGCGCCACGGGTACGGCGCACTCACCATCGACGACGTGCGCGCCGGCATCGAGCGGCGAGCCGCATCTGGCCACCTGATCCGCGAGGAACCGCTGTACTCATCACAGAACCCAGCCGATGGAAAGAAGGGGAAGGCCGCCGAGAAGGCCCGCCAGGAGGCGCCACAGCTCAGCCGGAAGGAATGGGTGGCAAACCTTGTCCGTGCCGGCAAATCGCGCTCAGAGGCCGCCAGGCTCGTTGATGAGGGTATCCGCACGGGACGGCTGCGTCAGGGTGAAAGCCGTTTCACCACGCACATCGCGCAAAAGCGCGAACGCGAGGTGCTGCAAATCGAGCGAATGGGGCGCGGTACAGTTCAGCCGCGGATCTCCAAGGAAGCCGCCGAAGCCTTCCTTGCCGATCGGGGCTTGAACGCGGAACAGCAGTCCTCGGTGATGCGGATCGCCCGCACACAAAACCAGTTCATCGGCGTGCAGGGCTTTGCCGGCGTCGGCAAAAGCTACATGACTGTAGCGGCTAAGGATCTGCTGGAAGCGAACGGATACCGCGTCACCAGCCTGGCGCCCTATGGGAGCCAGGTGAAGGCGCTCCAGGCCGAGGGCCTGGAGGCGCGCACTCTGCAATCATTCCTCAAGGCCCGCGATAAGAAGATCGACAGCAACACCGTCGTGATTATCGACGAGGCCGGCGTAATTCCTGCGCGGCAGATGCACGAGGCCATGAAAACCATTGAGGCTGCCGGCGCTCGCGTTGTCTTCCTGGGCGACGTGGCACAGACCAAAGCTATCGAGGCCGGCAAACCCTTCGAGCAGTTGATGAAAGCCGGCATGGAAACGTCCCGGCTGACCGACATTCAGCGGCAGAAAGACCCGCAGTTGCTGGAAGCCGTGAAGCTGGCCGCCGAGGGCAAATCCAAACAATCGCTGCCGCTGGTGAACGAGATACGCGAGATCGAGGACAACGGGGCACGCTACCAGGCCATTGTCGAAGCCTACGCCTCGATGCCAAAGGCCGAACGTGACCAGGCGCTGATTATCACCGGTACCAACGCCAGTCGGATCGAGATCAACGAAGGGGTGCGCGAGGCGCTGGGCCTGAAAGGACAGGGCGCGGAATATCCATTGCTCAATCGCCTGGATACGACACAGGCCGAGCGCCGGCATAGCAAATACTACGGCAAGGGCAGCATTGTCGTACCCGAGGTGGACTATAAGAACGGGCTGCAACGGGGCGTGCAGTACGTGGTACTCGACACTGGTCCCGGCAACAAACTCACCGTGCGGGGGCCGGAAGGCGAGAGACTGCAATTCACCCCGGCTCGATGCACAAAGCTGTCGGTCTACAGCGTCGAGCGAACTGAGCTGGCTCCTGGCGATCAGGTGAAAATCACCCGGAACGACGCCGAAAAGGACCTGGCCAACGGCGACCGATTTGTGGTGAAGGAGATCCACAGCGACCGTGTGGTGCTCGAAGGCGACAAAGGCCGCCAGGTCGAGCTGGACACCGCATCGGCTATGTTCGTCGGCCTGGCATACGCCTCGACCGTTCACAGCGCCCAGGGCCTCACCTGCGACAAGGTACTCATCAACCTTGAAACCCAGTCGCGCACGACCGCCAAGGACGTGTACTACGTGGCGATCAGCCGCGCCCGTCATGCAGCGGAAATCTTCACCGATAACCGGCAGAAGCTGGGGGCTGCGATCAGTCGCTTGAATGCCAAGGCCGGCGCCCTGGATATCAAGCAGCTCCAGCGGCATGCGCTCGAGCGCAAAGGACACGACCAGGCCGGCAAACAGAAGGACGCCGCGCAGAAGCAACAGCAAGGCCAGCAGTTGCCGACCAAGCAGCCTAAAGAAAAGGGCAGGGCATTCGGCCTGTAACCAGCAAAGGGGCTTCGGCCCCTTTTTTCTGTGCGTTAAAGCCCCTTGGCCATGCGCATTTGAGCGATCCGCTCATGAGACACACCTGCGAGCTTGGCCAGCACGCTATTTGGCACCACGCCGAACAGGTGTACATACCGATCAGCACGCGATACGCGCTTGTAGGGTGCGATGCCCAGGAACTCCCGGCGCGCCTCTACGACCGCATAGGCCACGCCTACGGTGCGGCTCAGTTTGGCGGCAGACATAGTGCCCAGGAGCGATTCGTAACCGAGTCCGGGGCCGTGGTAGTCCTCGACAGGCGCCGACCTGGCCAGGTCAGGGGAGGGCGCCACAGCATCCAGGCCGAACGCCTCGCGCAGCGCCTGCACGACTTCTACGGCCACACCCGAGGCCTCGGCTATGTCTTCATCGGGCACCAGGCCCAACGCGCTCTTGTACGGCCTCACGGGATGATCGAGCGGCAAGCGCTGAATACGGCGTGTGACCTTGGAACGGGGTGCGATGCCCTGGGACTTGCGGTAAGCCTGGATACTCTTCACCGACACCCCGCTTTTTGCAGAGACAGACCTGTCCGACTCCAGGCCCAGCAGGTGCTGGAAAGGGGCAAGAGCTACTGCGACCGAATAGACCTCGATCCCGAACTGAACACGTCGGCGCCGTATGCTGCCCTCGGTAGTTCCTACCACCCTGGCCAGGTCCCGGTCGGAAAGCTTGCCCAACTTCCAGTCGTACCAGCGGGCCACACCAATAACCGTCCAGTTCGTTTGTTTCAAAATTTCCCCTCGTAACACAACATCTTGTGTCGCTGGCCAGCTGATCGAGCACACGATATAGCGGCAAACAAAAGCCCCGCAATGCGGGGCTTTGTTTTAGGTCCGGGCGCGCTATTTGCGGCGTTGCAACCCAAGGCGCTCGCGCAAGCGAAGAGGCGAGGCTGGGCTGGTGAAGACCATCACACCGAACCCTGTTACGAGGAAAGCACAGTAAATCAGGGCCAGCGTCCTACCACCCTCCTTGGCCAGCGCTTCGACAGCCACCTCTTTCACCTGCCAAGCATCACACGTGGCCACAGGCTCCGGCATGGCCCCACGCGACCGGCTTTCATCGGCGCAGCGCTTGACCAGCAGATGACCAGGCGCTTCCGCTTTTCCTAACTGCTGGGCCTCGTATTGCATATCCGTCAGCCATTTACCGGCCCCGGTAAACGACCAATCGGAGGCGAGGCCCATCAACAAGAAAAAACCAACAGCCGGATAGACAATGAGCAGCAGAAACAAACGGCGAATGATCGTCAGAGCAGCACTCAAGACTTCAAGCGCCTTGGTGGCCGTGCTGTGCGGTTGTGGTGAATCCATGTTGGCTTCCATCACAGTTGCATCCGGCGACGCTGTTCTTCACTCACTGCGGCGCTAACCAACGTCAGCAAGCGTTCTACCGGCTTCTCTACCGATGCGCCGAGGAACAGGCGTTGGGTAGCGTGGTACACCTGGCCATTGGCAACAACGTTGACCATGAGCTGCCATTTAGCCGGATCTTCGCCCATGGCGATTGCACGGCGGGGCTGAACCTCCTGAACCGAGGATAGGCGAATCCATCGCCAGTCATCGACACTGAAGGAAGGGAGCCTGCCTTCCACGCTTGGATAAACACGGAGCCAGATAGGCAGCTCACCGTGGACGGCAATGCCATCACCGCCCAGCAGGTCTACGACCACGGCCATGACGCTTTCAAACTCTCGGGCGCCAAATTTGCTCACGGAGGGCACCAGCTCTTCCACGCCACTACGACCAATCAACAGCAGTTGGTCGTAGATATCACCTGTTTGTGGCGTTCCACAACCCATGGCGATAACGCTTTCACGCACCGCGTTGATGATTTCGGTAGCGGTGGCGGTCCAGATATTGGTTGCTTCGGTCATGCGTACTTCTCCTTGGATTTAGCCCTGCAGGGCGCTAAGCGGCTTGAGTTCCTACACCGCTGCCATTGCTTGTTTCTTGAACATCGGGTCGTACAGGATTTCCAGCACTTCACGTTTTTCCATGTACACGACCACATCCAACGTGGTGTTGATGGTCTTCATGATTACGTCGTAGTCGAGCGCCCGACCGATTTCCGAGGCCTTTACCAAAGTGGCGATACGCGCTGGGGTGCTGGCCGCGCTGTCAGCGTGCGTCGAAAAGATGCCCCCAGGGTGCCCCGTGTTCGCGCCGGCCAGGTAGTCCCACGCCGCATCGTCGCGCAGCTCGGTCAGGAAGATCCGGTCAGGGGACAGGCGCATGCACAGCTTGAGGCATTCGCGGGCCGACATTCGGCCATCGCCTTCCCCGTACATCAGATAGCCCACTTCATCGAGGCGGTTATCGTCGATTTCGTGCGTATCTTCCATCAGCAGCACACGCTCAATCGTAGGCACCGCCCCCATCAGCGAGCGGGTAAGCGTGGTTTTGCCGGAGCCGGTAGGACCGGCTACGGCAATGTTCCGCTTCGTCTTGACGGCCTGCGTCAAGAAGCCTTCCACATCACCCTTTTCCAACAACTCAAGCAGTTCTTCCTCGAACGGCTCAAGCATGAATTGCTCAGACTGCTTACGATGCCGCACCTTGGCAAAGCGGCCTTCCTGGGCAAGCTGGCTCAGGCTCTTCGATACCGGCAAATGCTTACGGATCGACATGAGCATGGTCCCCTCGACAGTCGCAGGGGGCCAGCAGAACGTTCCCCGAGATCCGTCCGGCAACTTCACGTAGCTGATTGGCGTGCGGCCGAGTCCGTTGAGGCTCAGCAGATGGTCATTCAAGGCCCACAGGTAGTCGTAGGTGATCCGTGGGTCGGCATGCAAGACACGCCCTTTGGGCGTGTCACATACCACCTGGCCAAACTTGTTCACCCGGATCTCGAACACTTCTGGATCGTCGAGGTACTGGCGAAGCGGGGCGAAGTTCGCCGCCGCCAGGGCCATGTCCATGTCTGCTAAAGCCAGGTCGATATCGGTCGCAGTATCCATACGTGCCTCCCTCACTCCACCATTTCCAGGCCATACACATCGCTGAAATCAACGTCACGCGGCACGAAGATCGATACCGCCTCGCCGTGATTCACGGTCAGGGTTGGCGGGATATTGATCGTGGCGCGCAACACTTCGCGGGCCAGCGAATCGGAGGTGTTGGACGTGTTGTCGAGGTTCACCGTTGTGTCGCTGTCGGACTTGTCGGTGGAGTTGACCAGGGCCTGCATCAGACCACGGCTCAGGTCACTGAACACGGAAATGAACATGGCACCACCGAAGCGATCCCAAAAGTGGGTATCGACCTGGCCGGGCACGCCGGCACTACCGAGGCGGTTGGTGCCAGGTGCATCGAGGTAGGCCACAGCGCCGTCACGGTTACGAACCCGCGACCAGAGCACAAAGGCCCTGGCCTGCCCCATCAGAATGCCGCCACTGACTTCACCAGTGATCGTCGCGCCCTTGTCGATCAGCACCACCGAGCCGTCAGCCGAACGGACTTCCTTCGACACCTGGCAGGACACGAAACCAGGGACAGTGGTATCCAGCTCGGTGATCGTGCCGCAGCGAATCATCGTGCCAGCGGCTATCGACATACCCATGTTTTTCATGAGCGTCGCCTTTGATGCAGCGTACCGGGCACTGTTCATGCGCGAAGCCAGCTCCGAGCTACTACTGCTAGTTTTTACTGGTTCAGCTTTTTCGCCACGACTTGGAGTCGCGGCCATAGCCTGTGCGCCAATCTGTTCTGTAGCGCTCGACGAACTGAGGCGGCGTTGCATGGCTTTTTGTTCAGGCGTCAGCTCGACTTTTCCCTGCTGTCCAGGCTGTGTCTGGTGTGCCTGCTGCTGGTAGGTACTTGCGGATTGCGCCTGCTCGGCGGGCTGCTCGACAGGTTCTTCATCAGCGTTACCAGGCGTGGTTGCGAAGCTAGCACGCGGCAGGTTATTGGCCCTGTTGGGTGACGCTTTTTCAGCCTGTTCCTGCTGCTGGAGTTTCGGAACAATCACGTTTTTGTAGACGATCCAGCCGATGAGGCACAGCGCAATCAGCAACAGCACGCCGATGAATGCTCGCAGGCCTGGCACTTTCTTTTTCGGCCCACCATCGAACCCGCCCCGGTCGTCCTCGAACGTCTCCAGTTCGTCGATATTTACGTCGCGGCTCATTCTTCACCCCCTTTCAACACACGCTTGACCTCGGGCGAGTTGGTGCCGGTCTTGCTAGCGCCCAACGCCGGGTTGTAACCGCCATTGACTACACCCACCACGCGATCACCCAGGCGAACCCGCCATTCACGCGCCGTTGTCTCGGCAACGATGATGTTGGAATACTCGCCCTCGATATGCGTCTGAGGGATGGTTTCCTTGCCATCCGGGCCAATCATGTAGACGTTCGGCAACGCTGCATTGGCCGGAAACTCGAAGTAGGTAAAGCGGAAATCATCCCAGGTGTGGGTCGGCCTGATCTCGGAGCTGTTTTCTTCATCGGAGCGGCTATAGGCGATGTTCACCGGCCCGTTATTACCCTTGGCCAGCGCCTCGCGGATGCGGCGTTCTTCGAGCTTCTTGTTAGCGACCTTCATGTCTTCAAACGGGTATTTGAAGATGACGCCGACCGTGGCTTTGCGCATGCTCCAGGGCGTCTTGATGAACTCTTCTTTCACCTGGCCATCAGGGCCTTTGACGACATTGCTGCCGATGTAGTGGAGTAGGAAGTAATACGTCCGCTTGTTGGTCACTACCGTCAGGTTCGTGTCGCTCAGCTCGGCAATTGGCCGGATAAACACGTTGTTATCCTTGTTGACCAACTCCCAGGCGCTTTTCGCACCGAAGTTATGCGTCACGTAGACCTCATCCGGCGCAAACTGGATGAGCGTTTGCAAACCCACCACCCCGTCAATCTGAACAACGTCCATCGGGTTGTAGATCACCGTCTTGATCCGATAGTCGTAGGGGCTGTCTGTCTTCTCGTTGAGTGCCAGAACCGGCGCCGATGTCAGCGCCGCCGCCAACGCGGTTGCAATAGCGAATTTACGATTCATAGTCAGCCCCCAACTTTTGCGGCGGTTTCAGCGTTCACGTTGTACGAGTAGACGCGGAAACCCAGCGGGTTGATGTAGCGCTCGGAGGCTTTCAACAAGGTGTTGTCGTAGGTGTACGACAGAGTTGCGATCCAGTATTGAGGTTCTTCCGAGGTCGCTCGCGAACGGTATTTTTCAGTAGTCGAGAAACGAACCGTGGCGATGCCTTTTTCCCGGTCGAGAATGACCGAGGAAATCTTGACCCTGACGGATTTGCGGTCGCCAACAACCTTGTCCATCGCCTCCTTGGTGCCCCACTTGTAGCGGTTCTGGTATTGCTCAGCCACATCAGGGCCAGACATGAGGCCAACGGCGTCATAGTCCGCCTGCACCGTGTTGAATTCGTAGGTTTCGTAATGGCGGATGAAGCCAGAAACCCAGTAGGTGTCTGACACTTCCCCGTAGGTCGATTGCGGTGTCAGCAACGACACTTGCTGGATGCTCCCATCGGGGTTCAAAACCAGCATATGGGCGGGCACTGGCTGGCTATAGCGATACATGGTCAAGCCAGCTACCGCGAACGCCACCGCCGCCAGGCCGCCCAGCCCAGTCGCCGCCCACCAGGCGGTGCGACGAGAGTTCAACACCTCACTAAGCAGATCCGTTTCCAGATCCTGCCTCTCTTGTTGGAAAACGGCCATGTCAGCCTTGGTGATCGCCTCGTTCTTATCAGCCCGACTCATTCTTTACGTTCTCCATTCGTGGCCTGGGGAATTACCCCGGGGCGTCCTACAAGGGCACTGGGCAACGTCTTGTTGACCGGCACCAAATTCGTCATGTCAGGCTCAGGTGCGGGCTTGGGCTTGCTTGCGCATCCAGCCAGAGCCGCAACCAGTAAGATCCCGACCAATCCCGTCGAAAACCGCACCATGTGATTTACCTCAGATGAGAAAAAGACAGGGCCATAATAAATCCCTGAAATTCTAATTTCAAGGACTATTATGGCCCAAATGTGATTCCGTTTAACCTGCTCGGCGTGAACCTCTAGCCATGCCTTGCATGGCCGAACCCACAGCGCTCGCGGCTGCTCCAGCGGCTCCGGCAGCCGCGCCACCTGCTCCAGCCGCTGCGCCACCACCAGCTCCTGCCGCTCCTGCACCGGAGCCAGCGCCGGCACCGGCACCGCCTTTGCCGCCGCCACCCGCACCCTGGCCCCCGCCACCTTTGCCTGGGCGTTGACGGCCCGGTACGAACTGCACCGAGACACCACTGCCCCACGACGCGGCCAGGTCGGGGATCTTCTTGAGAACAAACCACGTCACCACGGTCAGAAGGCCGCAAGTGATGATTGGTACCAAGATCGGCGAGTCGGCTGCCGGATCTGCCGCCGCCGCCACCGCTTTGCCGTAAAACTTCATCAGCAGGCCGAAGGTGGCAGACAGCAGGATGGTTATCAGCCCGAAGTTGATAACCGAACCAATCCATTTCGAGAACAGTTCGCGCAGGGAGTCGAACATCAGGCACATGATAAAGATCGGCCCGAAACAGACCGCGATGGCCAGCATAAACTTGGCCATCAGGATCAACGCCGCACCAATGCCGCAGACCAGCACCGTGGAAAGAAGCACCGCAGCAGCCAGCAAGAAGCTCGCAAGGCCTGCACCACTGGTCACGCCTGCGTTATCAAATGCGCGCTGCGCGGTTTTCAAGCCATTCTCCAGTGCCTTGTCAATGGTACTGGCGACTTCGTTCTGCACGTTGGAACCCGACTTGCCATCGACAATCAGGATCGAGGCGAACTCATCAGGCGTTTTCAGCGCTACATCAGCGAGATCGCGCTGATACCAACCGCCTGCTGACGAGATGCTCAGAATGAGTCCCCAGAAGGCGAACTTCTTGAGCATGTCGGTCAGCGGTTCGCCATCACCGCCGTAGAGTTTGAAGGTGCCTTCGACCATGAGAACAATGGTTAGGCCCAGGGCAACCAACGGCGTCACGGCGGCAATGATGGTTGCCACGTTCGACGCCACTAACTCCTTGGACACTTCGTCCATGTAGCTGAATATCTGAGTCGTTGCGTTATAGGCCATTGTTCACCCCCGTCACTTCTTATCGAGCTTGAGGTCGATGCTGTAATCCGACTGTCCCTTGCCCATGGTCACGACTTGAGCCTCGGCGGCCAGGGCATTCTGGCAATCAGCGCTCACCTGTTCCTTGGCATTGTTACGGCACTCGGCAACACGAACGGCCCGTTCCTTGTCATGCTGCATGTACCACTCTTTGGTGTTGGCCTCACCACAAGCGGCCAGGGCAGCGAAGAGTGGCAGCAGGCATACGATCTTTTTCATAGCGGTCATTCCGTGAGGTTGGGGGCTTCAAGACTGTCGTTCTGATCGCCAATGACATAGCGGCGAACGGCAGTCTGTTGCTGTTGTTGCAGCACCTTGTCTTGCGACTGCTGGAGGATGGCCATCAGTTGCAGCTTGGCTTGCTCGCCCTGGATCGCACCTTGGGCGGTCGAGATCCGGGCTTGCAGGTCTGCAATTTCTTTTTGCGACGTGGTTGTGTCGATCTGGTTGGTCAGCGTCTGGATATCTTCCAGTTCACGCATCTGGTTGTTGTAAGCCTGCTGCGCCATCACGCGGTCATACGCCCCTTTCTCCTTGAGACGTTGGTTCACCAGGTCCAGGGCCTCGGTCCGACCCATATTCTCGACCTCGCTATCGAACTGCCCGAGCATGTCGCGCACAGAACCTGTGATGCTCGAATTGCTGTTCATCGCGTCGGAGTAGACCTTGCTCCAGTCAGCAGGCAGGTTTTTCTGCAATGCCCCAGCACTGCCTGGGAGCATCCCACCGAATCCACGTGCGCCGGTCATGGAGGCGTACATGCCCTGTTGGGTTTCCAACTGCGACTTGAGGTTGGCCAGTTGCTGAACCATGTTCTCGACCTGAAGCACTGTGTTGGCCAGCACGCCAGGATCTTCGACAACGACCTGCGCATGCGAAACGCTTGCGACCCCCAGGAAGATGGCCATCGTGCAGCTACGCACAATGGCCTTTGCCTTGAGCGTCGGAAGACGCATTACGTCCTGGGTATCCGTAGCGGCAAAAACGTACTTTTCCATGTCAATTGCTCCTGTTCTGTTGCTTGGGTAAAACCGCTTCCCAATACTTCGGCAGCCACACCTCTGGCTTGGCGTTTGGATTGGCGGCAAGGATGCTTTCCAGTCGATCCGCATTGTCCGGGGTGCCCGAAAGGATGCTGATTGCCTTCTCCATCCCGCGCAGATCCATGGTGGCGATGGCCGATTGACTGCCCTGCTTGACCAAGAACTGACGGCTGAATTCAGGGATGTTAAGCAGCGCCTGGTATTCCGCTTCGGTCAGTTTCAGCCCCTTCATGTAGTCCACCGGGTCAGCTTCCGGGTTTTCCAGCAGGATCTTGGTCACGCACTGCTGCATGATCGTTTTGCCGATCCTGCTTTCCAGGGCGTCGTTTGGTTCCTGCGTGGAGAAGACGTAAATTGCGTCCTTTTTCCGGTCGGTCTTCAAACCGCGCTTCACTTCCACATCCATGTAGGGATCGTCCAGATACTGGGCGAACTCATCGAATACCTGAATCACGCGGCAGCTACCATCGATAGCCAGGCGCACCCGATAAAACAGGTACATCAGCAACGGCGTGCGAGCTTGTGGGGCCGGCTGATCCGGGGCCACGATAAAGTCGGTCAGGTCGAAGCCAAACACCTTGTGCGTGTCGAAGGTCAAGGCGTCGGACGGGTTATCAAACAACCACCCATGTTCTCCACCACGGCACCAGGGCTTGAGCATTTCAGCCAGGCTCAATTTCTGCTGGTTGTTGACTCGCGCCGCTGCCGGAATCTGCCGCCAGATTGCATAGAACGAACGCAGCTCCTTGGCAACCAGGCCACTGACCATCACATGGTCAACAGCTTTGCCGATGAGTTCCACATCGGTCTGTTCAATCGGGCCGCCGTTCGTGGTTTCCGCACAAATCCTGATCAGACGCTTGACCATGGCAACGTTGGCGGTAGTCGGCTCGATTTGCGCCGGCTGCCAGCCCGTCGATTCGCCCTCGCGCAGCACGGTATAGCGCCCTTCCAGGGACGTCACCAGGGGCATCATGCCCCGGTCTTTGTCGTAGCAGATAACCCGTGGCTCGAACTTGCTGGACTGAGTAATCAACGCATTGAGCAGAGTCGTCTTACCGGCGCCGGTCTGACCCAGGATCAGGGTATGGCCTGGCGGACGCTTGCCGAACGACTGTTCTTCCATTGGCGACACGTGCCAGTTGAAGAACAACGGCGTACCAGCCGTGGTCTTGAACAACGTGACTGCTGGTCCCCATGGGTTGTTGTTCGCCTTGCCAGTCATGAAGCCGTGAAACGGCGAGAAGCACAGGAAGTTCCAGCTATTAATTGGGACCGGGCGGGGAACAAACGCATGGTTGGCCGGCAGCATGGCGTAGAAGGCAGCCTCGGAAGCGAGGCCAACCGAGTCAGCCTTGATACCGCAGTCGGTCATCATGCCCTTGGCCTTGCGAGCCAGTTTCTGTACGCCTTTCGAAGTATTTGCCCAAACGTGGATGGTCGCGTGATGGAAACCCATGACGAACCGCCGCGAGGTCACATCGTCCTCGGCGTCTTCCAACTGCCGAATCTGCGACTTGCCCTTGTCCTTGGTTTCCAGCATCGATTTTTGCTGATTAGACAGGAACGTCTGAGCAGCACCCAGGGACATGCAGCAATAGGATTGCGTCAGCACGTATTCAAAATCTGCTTCCATCAGCAAATTCAGCTGGCCAGGCTCCGTCTCATCGTCGTAATCGACGATCTCAACGCCTGCCAAGTAATCCACGCCATCGAAACGGCGGCGCTGGATAATGTCGCCCCAAAGAGAGGAAACGGGCCGGCTTTCCATCAAATATGTGCGAATCTGCGAGCGGCAGACGGGAACAGGCTGCCAATAGCCGTTGATGAGGAATGAGAGCCATTCCAGGGCAGTAGAAAATGCCCGAAGGCTGCCGGCGCCTTCTTGCGCAGGTATTGCCGGCGCCGGCGCGCTCGCCACCGTATCGGCCAACAGGTCGTCAGGATCGATATCGAAGGCATCAGCCTCAAGCCCGGTTTCATCAGCCAGCCAGGAATCATCGTCCTGATCCTGGGCAATGGTGATTTCGCCTCGGCTGTTGCGATAGTAGACGCCCAGTCGCTCAATACCGTAAGGCTTGAGCGTGTGCATGATGCGGCTGCTGATCTCTTCCAAGGCGCTCAACGCCTCGTTGCGCATGTCTACCAACTCCTCGCGGGTAGGGCGCTCCATCTTGGAGAAGACCTTTTGCGCCAGGTCGCCAACAGGGTTGTAAACCACAGTGAGGTAGAGATCGTTAACCATCAGCGGCTTGGATTGGAAGCTCTTGCGGTAGCTGTCGTCAAAGTGCTGGGCGAACGCCAGGTTCCACTCCGTTTCCGGGTAGTCGCTGACCTCGCGGTGATGCTGATGGGTCCAGTATTTTACGTGTTCGGTGCTGATCTGCCTGAACATGGTGTTCAGGTCGCGGTGCCAGCGGATCAGGTCAAGATCCGAGGCGCAGTCATGCGTGCGCCCGCGCAGCTTGAACATCGTCAGCAGCTCACCGTTTTCCGTGCTGATTACGTGGTCGGTGATATGGTGCTGATAGGGTAGGAATTTTTTGAAGGCTGGTTCCTTCTTGAATTTTTTGACGCTCTTCACATCACGGGCTGTTACGGCCATTAGTCTTGATCTCCGTAGTCCCTGGGCGAGTAGCTAGACCCACCCCACAAGTTCGTAAATGACGATTCAGACCTGTTCACAATCTTGGTTTTCCAAGCCAGGTAGAGAATCCGAAAAGCGCGGTCGTCATGCTTGGTGATGCACCATTCGATAACAAACAGGAACACGAACACCCCAATGGCCCACAGGTGAATGAACTGGAACAACGCGCCGCAGAACATGAAGGTGACGAGCAACACAGTTCGAGGTACACCAGCTAAGGTCGGCAACCGAGTTGCCCCTTTGAACAAGGGGAACCGTCCTTGTGAGAAATTCAATTCGATAACCTCCCAAGGGCGGGACCCGTAGGCCCCACCCTTCTGGTATCAGCCAAAGAAGAAACTGACGATGTAACTGGCAGAGCCAGCACCGATCATTGCCAGGGCGCCACGGGTAGCGAAGTCAGCGCGTACAACGTGTGCCCACCAGAGGATGCACAGCACCGCCAGTACCACGGCACAGGCCAGCGGAATCCACGTATCGAGCCAGGTTTTCATCGAGGTCAGCGAAGAGTTGGCAGTGTCCACCCCCGCCGCTTGGGCCAGACTCGACCCAAAGATGCACAGCAGAACCATGCAGACCATGCCCAATTGCTTGCCGTTTACACCCACATTCAGTTTGTCCATATTTCACTCCGTTACTGGTAAATCAAAGTCCGTTAATAGAAGCTCACACCGTTCGATGCTTAGCTTTTCCCTCAGCCACTCGGCTAACAGTCGAAGATCAGCCCACGTTCTAACCTCCCCTGTATCCTTTACGCGCAACGAACAACACACCGTCTGCCCGTCATCGCTAATGACTTCAAAGAGTGGAAGCCATTTTTTTTCTTCCAACCTCTGAATCCACGTCCGTATCAATCTCTTCTTGCTGCTCATTTCCTCTAATTGTTTTTGCTGGATGAGAAAGACCTTCATTTGGCGCTCCGTCATGTTGCCGCGCCATCGCTTCGAAACCGTCTTGAGTGCTATTGGCAAATCCGTCCGGGGTTGATTCATCGAACCCATCAGACCTGCCTAACCTGGCCTTTTTAGCGGGTAGCGCGTTCTCCTGCTCAACGCTACTCCCCACCTGGCCGCCTTCACTCTCCACTCCATCGACGCGCAGCGCAGGCACTTTCAATGTGTTGTTGGCTTGAGCCACAGCCAGAATCTTTCCCACATATCCGTTCGTGAAACCGTCCCGCTGATTGCCGGTGTTGTAGCAACTAAAGGCATGCCGTAAAGCGGCTTGCGGGTCTTGATTAGTTGCGACAGCAGCCCGGTAGCAGTCCGACAAGATTCGGTCCAGGGCAGCCAGATTCTTACACGGCTCAAGCAGGTCCACAGCAGAAACCCCTAGCGCTGCCAAGTTCCCCGACCAGATTTGCCCATAGCCGGTATCAAAACTGGCGCCTTCGCGAGCAAGCTTTTCGACCACTGCTTTCGCGTCCTCGAAGGTTTCTGTTTTTGGCTGCTCACTCCACGGCACACCGTTCACATGGACTGCAAATGGATTATTTCTCGACTCATGGCTGACCAAATAACCGACCGTCTCAGGTGCGACGTTCGGCGCACATTGCTTTGCCAAAGCCATAACACTCATCGACAATTTACCGTTCGCATTGGCCAGCAATGGATTTCCGGCGGCGACGAGCGCAATAGCAATGGCAGCGGTGAGTGATTGAGTGTTGGCCATTCCGTTTGTCCTTGAAATTGCAATTTCAGTGAGTAACCGCTATTATGAGGGCAGTTGAGAACATGTCAAGCGAATGCGATGACAAAGATGCCGAGAAGAGCAGAACAGCAGGGAAGTCGAAATCCGTGCCCACAACACGCGAACTGGAATTCGTTCCATTGGGTGAAAGACCGCCGCGAGGCCATGCCAGGTACAGAGATCCGAACAATCCGTTTCATACGTGGAGCGGCAGGGGTAAACGTCCCGCTTGGTTGAAGGAGTATCTGGACGCTGGCAGACAGCTCGCGGAATTCGAGATACCGGATAAGGAGGACTGAAATATGGGCGAAGTAGTTGAGCTGCCCGCAGGCAGAAAGCGGAACCGCCAGGTGCAGAAGATCCGCACTGTGGCCACGAAGGATCGAGCAGCGAACGGCGAACAACCGTCGCTCTTGGCAAAGGCTGCCTCGGGCGCTAAACGCTTCGCCATCGATGCTTTGCGTATCACCACCGGCAACCTGTTCGGCCTCGCAGGCAGGCTGCTTTGGCTTGTGCGCCGCCCCATCAGCCTAGTGCTGACGTTCGGCGCCGTATCGATGCTTGTGGTGTTAGTGATCCAGGCCGCTAATGGCTGGCCTGATCCAAAGCTGGTTGTGCTGTCCATAGTCGGTTTGATCGCCTTCCTTGCCGCCTCGGGCGGCTACGACCGCCTGGCCCGCGCATTTTTCCACATCGAACACAGACTAAAAGGAGACTAGTCATATGAAACGATCAACGGTCGTCGTCGCCCTCTTGGCCAGCTTGGCACTGGTAGGCACCGCAGAAGCCCGTGACCCGTGCAAGACCATGATGTGCATGGCAGGCAAAGCAGGCCTCAAAGGCGGCTCGCTGGCAGACAGCGATTGCAGTGGGGCGATATCCGACTTCTTCTCAATCGTCGTCAAGAAGAAGGGCAAATTTAAACCCGAGGCAACAGCCCGAGCCAGGGAAGAATTCTTGAATTCCTGCCCAGGCTCGGACAAAAACCAAGGCACCATCAGCCCGATCATTTCAATGTTCGGCATGACACATTAAGGAAATCTCTATGGAAAACAGGACTCGCACGTTCACCAAACTACTGCCGGCATTGCTGCTGGCCAGCGTTGGCCTAACTGGCTGCGCCACGTCTAAACAGGTGGACCAGACCAACGAGCAGCTACATCAAGTCAATCAAGGTCTGGTCAATATCTCTGCCCAGCTCGCCGCCCTGGAAGCGAAAGCAAACCGCCCTGCCCCAGCTCCTGCCCGTGGCTGCCTGCTGGGCGGTCAGATCTACTCACCAGGCGCAGTCGTCGCGGGTCGGATTTGCGAAGACACACGCGGCATTCGCATCAGCGATCAACCACCAGTGTACGGCTGGGGGCTTCACACCAACCCCCGGCGATAAGCCTCCGCAGAAGCCCGCACAAGCGGGCTTTTTCTTGCCCCCAGCTTTCCTACTGCGCACCTGGCCCGCCAGGCGCTGCGCGCTCCGCTTGCCTCCGGCCTGTCGGCCTGCGCGGCGGCCTGCAGGCCACCTTGCCGCCCCTGCGCGTCCTGGGTGTGCTCATCACCCTCCGGCTGGCCGCTATCAGCCCTAGTCGCCTACCCTCCGCTGGGCCTATGCCGTCAAGGGGCTTTCGCGGCATATGCTCACTCCCTTCGGTCGCTCCGCTATTCCACGGTCCCCATGACGGCGGCCCAGCTC